>CAMPIK010000210.1 GCA_946886325.1 uncultured Shinella sp. | reverse complement strand
GCTCTGTAGAGTTTGAGTTTTTCGTGATCGACCTTGTTGAGGACGACGCCGAGGCATTTTTCGGCGATGCGGGGTTCGGTCTGAAGCGTCTGGCGCACGACGTGGCGTGCGGTCTTTCCCCATTCGACGACGAAGACGAAGCCGTCGATTTTGGAGGCTGCGGCGCGGGCGTCGACGACGGGGCCGAGCGGCGGCAGGTCGAGGATGACGTAGTCGAAGTTTTGCGTGGCATAGGCGAGCACCTTTGCCATGGCGGGCGATGTCAGCAGTTCGGAGGAATGCGGCACGCGGCGTTTGACGACGGCGGGCAGGAAGGCGAGCCTGGTCTTCGGGTTGACGAGCAGCAGGTCCTGGACGGGCCGGCCCTCGAGCACGGCTTCGAGCAGGCCTGCGTCGGCATGGCGGCCGATGGCGCGGGTGGCGCCGGGATTGCGCAGGTCGGCGTCGATGAGAAGGGTCTTTGCGCCCTGGCTTGCGAGCAGTTCGGCGAAGTTGACGGCGACGGTGGACTTGCCTTCGCCGGGCAGGACCGAGACGATGCCGATCACCCTGGATTGCTGGTTGGGCAGGCTGAGATCGGCGGCGATCTTGGCGCTGCGCATGGTCTCGGCGAAGGCCGAGAGCGGATGGTCGATGACATAGTTGGCGATGGCGTTCGGCTTGCGGATGACGCGCGGATGGAAGCCGTCGCTTTCGATCTCGGCGACCGGGCGCAGGCTTTGGCTATCGACGATCGGCGCGATGCCGAGGAACTCCTGGCCGAGCACGTCGCGGACCTGGTCGCCGGTGCGGAAGAAGCGGTCGCGGAACTCGCGGAAGGCCCCGAGGCCGACGCCGGCGCCAGCGCCGAGCATCAGGGCGAGCGCCAGCACCAGCGCCTTGCGCGGATGGCTCGGCCTTTGCGGCGTGGTGGCGCGCGAGATGACGCGCGCTTCGGTGACCGGGAAGGACTGCTGCTGGATGGATTCCTGATAGCGCTGCAGGAAGGTCTGGTAGAGGTTCTTGTAGGTCTCCGCACCGCGCTCCAGTTCGCGCAGCTGCACCTGGGTCTCGTTGGCCAGCGCGCTGATGCCGGTTGCCTGGGCGACGCTCTCGTTGAGGCTCTTCTCGCGGCTTTGGGCGACGTCGAGATCGCTCTGGTAGCTCTCGGCGATGCGGCCGAGTTCCTCGAACATCAGCCGCTGGTATTCCCGCATCTCGCCGCGCAGGCGGATGGCCTGCGTATGGTTCGGCCCGAGCCGGTCGGCGATCTCGGCCTCGCGCTTGGAGGCCTCGAGGAACTTCTCGCGAAGCGTGTTGGAGATGGAACTGTCGAGCACGTCGGTGACGATCGCATCCGACTGGCCCCTGGCCATGATGTCCTTGATGCGCGAGAGATTGGCCTGGGCTTTCGCGGTATCGGCCTGGGCGACGATGAGGGCGGTGTTGAGTTCGCTCAGCTGCTGGTCGCTGACCAGCCGGTCGCCGGTCGATACGAGGCCGTTGGCGGTGCGGAACTTCTGCACGGCGAGGTCGGATTCCAGCGACTTCTGGCGCAGTTCCTCGATGCGCTCCTGCAGCCAGACGCCGGCGCGGCGGGTCGCCTCGTATTTGGAATCGAGCTTGTCCGTCAGATAGGCCTCGGCAAAGCCGCGCGCGATGCGGGCGGAGAGATCCGGCGAGGGCGAGACATAGGTGATCTCCAGCACATAGGTGCGGCCGACGCGGCTGACGGACATGTTGTCCTGCAGGCGGTTGGATGCCGCCTGCCGCCGGGCTTCCCGTTCGTCCGGGCTTTCCTCTTCCGGCGAGAACCAGGAGGCGACATCGAGGATGGAGCGGATGATCGAGACCGCACCGCCGATCAGGGTGCCGCCCGATGCGTTGAAGGCGGGATCCTCGGTCAGGTCGAGCTTGTCGATGACGGCAAGGCTGATCGTCTCGGACTTCAGCAGTTCGACCTGGCTCAAGACGCCCGCCTCGTCGTCGAGCACGCCCGTGACCGTCGACAGCTGATCGGCGATCGCCCGGTTGTCGCGGTCGATCAGCACGCTGGTGCTGGCGGTATAGAGCGGCACGGCCGTCAGGATATAGAAGAGACCGAGAACGATGCCGGCGGCGATGCCGGCGGCCACCACCCGCCATTGCCGGCGGGCGGCCGCCAGCAGGTGATCGAAATCGATCGACGGACCGAAGGGGCTTTCCTCCGGTCCGTCTTCCTGATGGTGCATGGGACCGAACTGGTTCTGCCGCTGTAGCATTGCACCCCTATCGGATCATGCGAGACGCAACACCGCGCGCGGCCTCAAAGGCTCGGGCTGACAGTGTCGGTCTCCGTATAGCTGCCGCCGCCGCCGCCGACCGAGAAGCTGCCGCTCGAATTGCCCGATGCGGCCGTTCCGCCACCGACGCCGGTGGTGCCGCCGCCGGCCGTGCCGGTGCCGCCGATACCACCCACGCCGCCGGCACCGCCGACGCCCGTCGTCGTGCCGAGGGCCGCGGTCTGGACTTCCTGCGAGGCGGCCTGGAAGGCGGTTTCGAGCCCGCCATTGTCGAGCGAGGCGATCTTGTCCTGGATCGTCGCGGCGAATTCCGGATTGATCGTCTGGCAGGCGCGGGCGACACGGGCAAGGCCCGCACCGATCGCCGAGACCTGGCTCGGCGTCGCCGTGGCGACGAGACCGAGGATCGGATCGAGCGTGTTGGCGTCGGAGCCAGCGAGCGAGCGCACCCGCGTCGACAGCGGCAGGCCGCCGCTCGGGAACTCCGACAGGAGGCCCGCCGGCGTGTCGAGGAAGGCCTGGACCTGCGGCTCGGACAGTTTGGCCGGGCCGGAGAAGCAGGCGGTCTCCGCCGCACTGGTCGGCTGCGTGGCCTCGACCGGCGTATCCTGGGCAAGGGCAACGCCTGCCATCAGAGCCGTTGCGCCAAGCACGCCGGCGACGAAGCTTCCGAACCTTACTGAGAACATTCCGTCAGACATTGTTCGTCTCCTGTTTTGCGTTTCGTCTTCATTTATATCCCGGAGCGCTTCGCCCCGGCCGCATCGGTGGTCATGGCGAAGGATATCCTCCGCCATCGGAATTTAGAGCGCTCTCAGCGCATTGCGCGTATCCACGACATCCGTCGAAACCCCTGCCGCCGTCGACGAGACCGAGTTCACCAGGTTGAGGAACTTCAGCAGTTCGACCGAGTCGGAGTTCGAGACATAGATGATGTCCTTGTCGTTCATCGCGAACTTCTGCACCGCGAAGAAGATCGCGGGATCGCGCAGGTTGGCCCGGAAGACGACCGGCACCTCGTTCGACATGAACTTGTGCGTATCGACGCCGAGCTTGGCGAGATCGTCCTTCCGGACCGTGCGATAGAGCAGCACATGGCCGGGATCGGCCCGGCCGTCGAGCAGGCCGCCGGCCTTGCCGAGCGCCTCGCCGAGCGTCAGGCCGGATTCCTCGAAGTCGAAGCGGCCGCTCAGCCCCGTCGCGCCGAAGGCCAGATAGGTCCGGCGTTCGCGGTTGACGAAGATCGTGTCGCCCGGCGCCACATAGATGTTCTCGGCCGGCGTATTGGAGAGATAGTTATAAAGCACCGTCGCCGACTTGCCGCGCCGCTGCAGCGTCACATAGGTCTCGATACCCGGCGCGCTGAGGCCACCGGCCCGCGAGATGAGGTCGAGAACGCGCTCGCCCGCGGGGCTGAGCTCGAACTTCGCCGGCGCCCGGACGTCGCCGAGCACGGAAACCTGGCTGGAGCGGCTGAGAACCGTCGTGATGACGACCTGCGGCTCGATGGCGCGGTTGGAAAGAAGATCCTCGATCTCGCGCTGCACCTCGTCGACCGAACGGCCGGCGGCACGAACGCGGCCCGCATAGGGCACGCTCAGCGTTCCCGCCCGGTCGATCGTCTGCTCGGGAAGCGTGATGAAGTTGCCGGGGCGGCTGCCCGCATCGGCCGGAATGAAGAGACCGCCCGACTGCGCCTCGAAGACGGAGACCGAGACGACGTCGCCGACGCCGAGCGGCAGGGCCGGAGGGCCACCGCGTCCGCCGCCGAAACCGCCGAGGCTCGAGGCATCCTCCTTGCCGAAATAGGCAAGCACGCTCGCATTGATATCGAGCAGCGCATAGTCGATGTCGACCTTGCGGTCCTTGCTGCTCACCTTCACGTAAGCGGAGGCCTCGACCGCCCTGTGATCGGGACCCGACCGCGGCGTCGCCGTGCAACCCGCAATCACCGCCGTCAGAAGAAGCGCCAAACCGACCCTGAAAGTGCCAAACATCAAAATGCCCCGACCTGTCCCCTCGAAGAGCGCCGCCACCGCAAAGGTTGAACAACCGTCGCGATCAGAGCGTCCCCGACTGCGACCTATGGCAAGATTCAACTCTCCGCGCAAGAACTGAAAAGCCACAAAAGCCCGCAAATCCAAGAATCTGGTAAATGTCTCAAAGTCATGTCGCAGATCGGACAGAGCCCTCGAGAAACGTGTAAAGCTTTTGTGACATCTATGCTTTGCCTAAAAAATGACCCATCCCCGCACAGATACCGCCACATTCTTCATCACCAACGCGAAAAATGCACCCCCGGAGTGCATCTTAACCACCATTGAGCGAAATTCTAGCGTTCCGCTTGCAGATGACGCCTCAATGCTTAATAAGACCTTAACGAAGGCGGTCCGAACGACGGCTGACGACCCATTAGAGTTAACGAATATATTTGCTTCGCAACAGTAGAAACCACACCGTTTTTGTTCTGAGTACTTGGGGTCAAGGCAAATGGCAGATGCAATCTCCGATATGAGCGGCTCAGGACCAGAGGCCAGTCGGCGCCCGGCTCGCCTCGCCAGGTTGCAACGCAGAGGCAGATCTGCAGTCGGACAGGCGCCAGAGCCCAGGACGGTCCACATCCCGGTACCGGCCAACGATGAGACATTCGATCAGATTGCCGTCATCGAGACTGCTGCGCTTCCCGCGCGTCCCATTCAACTGGTTCTGAAGCGCGCCGTCGACATCGTCGTCGCCGGCGGCGCCCTTCTGGTCATGCTGCCCGTGCTCCTGCTGATCGCGGCCGTGATCCGGATCGAGAGCAAAGGCTCGCCCCTCTTTCGCCAGACCCGCATCGGGCGCGCCAACAGACCGTTTTCCATTCTCAAGTTCCGCTCGATGTATGTCGACCGCGGCGATCCGACCGGCGTCACCCAGACCGTCGACGCTGACACCCGCGTCACAATGACCGGCCGTGCCCTGCGCCGGACGAATCTCGACGAACTGCCGCAGCTCTGGAACGTGCTCGTCGGCGATATGTCGATCGTCGGCCCTCGTCCCCACGTGCCGGGCATGCTGGCCGCGGGCCGACCCTATGATGAACTTGTCGTTGGATACGATCACCGCCACGCCATGCGGCCAGGCCTCACCGGTCTCGCG
>CAMPIK010000209.1 GCA_946886325.1 uncultured Shinella sp. | reverse complement strand
CGGCGCCGACCGTGTCGGCGTCGAACTGCATGAACTGGCGGAAGCGGCCGGGGCCGGGCTTTTCGTTGCGGAAGACGTAGCCGGCGCGGTAGGTGCGGTAGGGAAGCTGGATCTCGTTGAAATTCTCCGCCACGTGGCGGGCGAGCGGCGCCGTCAGGTCGTAGCGCAGCGACATCCACTGGTCGTCGTCGTCGGTCAGCGAGAAGACGCCCTCGTTCGGCCGGTCGCTGTCGGGCAGGAACTTGCCGAGCGCGTCGGTATATTCGAAGAGCGGCGTCTCGACCGGGTCGAAGCCGTAGCGCTCATAGACGGCCTTGATCTTGGCGCACATCTCGTCGACGGCGCGGATGTCGGCGGCGGAGCGATCGACGAAGCCGCGCGGCAGGCGGGCTCTCAGCTTCTGCGGTTTCTTCTGTTTTTCGCTCATTTTCGCGGCCCGGAATGCTGGAATTTCGCTGTGGCGCTTCCCTAGCGGATCGGGCCACGGGCGGCAAGGGTGAAGGCAAAGGGGCGAAGGGCGGTCTCTGGAGGATGACGGCGCTCAAAGACCGTTTTGAAATATGTCAGGGCGTCGCGAAAATGGCATTGTCTCAGACGTTGCGCGACAGCTCGTCCCAGGTATGGACGACGACGCCGGAGGCGACCGGCGCTTCCGCCTCGGGGATCAGCACGGAATGGGTGTCGCCGCGGATGATGCCGCGCATCTCCGACTGGAAGGTCAGCGTCTTCAACTGCACGAAGCCATCCGGGATCGTCGTCATGTTCAGCGCCGTGCCGCCAAAAATCCGGATGCTGGCGATCTCGCCCGCCTCGAAGGCCTTGACCAGCGCCGGGTCCTCGACGCACTGGCGATAATGCCCGGTGAGATAGCCGCGGATGCTGGTGCCGATCACCGCCGCCATCTGGGGCGTATCGCGAAACTCCTGCGGCGAGCCGGCGAGATAGCGCACGTCCCGGCCTTCCCAGAGATTGCGGCTGTCCCTGGCATGGGCGACGGCGCGCAGCAGCATGCGGCCCGTCTGCGCATCGGCGCGGCGCAGGAAATCGACGATCGCGCCGATCGCCCGGAGATCCGGCCGGGCGGTGCCCCGCTCCCAGCGCGAGACCGTGCTCGACGCGAAGCCGAGTTTCCAGGCGATATCGTCCTGGGTCAGCCCGACCTTGATCCGGTAGGCATATAATTGGTCGATCAGGTCGGAACAGGTCTTGTGCAACATGCTGCGCAGCCTACTTCCTCCAGACGAATAAAGCGAAACACTCAACCGTGAAGAGAGTAAACGCCCAGTGCCTCAGGTTTCTGGCAATCCGGATATAGGGTAATTCTAATGCGAATTTAAAACCAATCCGGTTGCCTGTGGCAAGCGTAAGATCGCAGAGGGCAGCCAGACATCATGACGCCACCGACTTCCGGCGGGTGGCGGGCTTTCCGAACTCCGCAGGACGCGGGACATGGGGACAGAAATTCCGGATTGGACAGCATGGCTTTGAAACTGAATGTGAAATCGGCACAACTCGCAACGGTGGCCGAGCTTGCGGGCGCGGATGCCGAGGCGATGGCGGAATATTTCGTCTGCGAGGGCTGGCGGGCCGATCTCTCCACCGGCCTCATCGATCTCGGCAAGCAGGCCCTCAGCATGCACGAGGTCGAAAGCGGCCCGTGCGGCATCATGAACATGATCCGCGTCTACGACCGGGCCGACTGGCCGAAAATCCTCTGGGCCTTCGAGGAGGCCTCCGGCACCTCCGCCTCCTTCACCTTCTCGACGACGATCCGCGTGCGGCCCGGCGTGTACCGCCCGGTCTTCTGCGTCGGCGAGTCCGACACATCGGAAGGCAAGGCCGGCATCATCGAGGGTCTGTTCGCCTTCTCCCGCGTCTGCCTGGAGACGGAAGCAAGCCGCGCGCGCACGCTGAACTGATCGGCGGGCCATTTCCTACTTCCCGGTCGCGAAAATTTGATGCGCGAGGGCTTTCCTTGCCCCGCGGCAACCTTGCTACTCATCGTTCGTGAGACGATTCCGGCATTCGCCGCGATCGACGCGTGCCGGGCCAACCGGTCAAGGATGCATCAGGACGGATGAAGACATGAACACAGGAACCAGAATGCTCGCCGGCGCCGTGGCGCTCGTCTTCGCGACGGCCTTGCCGCTTGCCGCCGAGGAAGTAGATCATTCGAACCATGCCGGCATGGATATGAGCATGCCGAAGGGCGACCAGGGCGCCGCCAGCAAGGCCTTCGCCGAGGCCAATGCCAGGATGCACACCGACATGGACATCACGTTTACCGGCGATGCCGATGCGGATTTCGTACGCGGCATGATCCCGCACCATCAAGGGGCGATCGACATGGCGAAAGTGGTGCTGGAACACGGCAAGGACAGCGGCATCCGCAAGCTTGCCGAGGAGATCATCGCCGCCCAGGAAAAGGAGATCGCGATGATGAAGGCCTGGCTGGAGACGAACGGAAAATAGGCCTGCAAGCCGTTTACAAAAACGGCCTGCCGCCGCCGCTGGCAGGCCGTTCCATTGGGCGGAAGCGGTTTTCTTCTAAATGTGTCCCCCGAAACGAAAACCATCCGCCAGACGGCGCGGGTCGTCGAACCCGATGCCGTGACCGAACCCTATTTCCCGACCGAGATCTGCGCAGACGTGGGAGGCGTCTTTGCCTCGAGCAACGAGGCCGCGATGATCTTGGCGAGATTCAGGCTGTTTTCGCGAATTTCGGTATTGTTGCCGTCGCGGGCAGAGCGGATAAGCCTATATCCCTCGCGCAGGACGATCTCCTGGGCCTTCGTGCAGGCCCAATGTTCGATGGACTGGACGTTCAACGTCATGTGGTTCCCCATGCCAAATCATTCAGCACACGGCGGTACGCCAAAACGCGCACGCACGAGACTCCACAAGAACTTACAATGAGATGCCGCCGCTAAACCTGCAAACTACATGATTCGTTTATAAATTAAACATGTATTGCAGTACAACCATCATAAGTCGCCAGGCTTGCGCGAGACTGGACGCACGAAAATGCTGCGCGCCGCCTCCACCTCTTCGCGGCAGAAGCAGCCGTCCAGATGGTCGTTGACCAGACCCATCGCCTGCATGAAGGCATAGACCGTCGTCGGGCCGACGAAGGTCCAGCCGCGCTTCTTCAGGTCCTTCGAGATGCGGGTCGAGACCGGCGTCGTCGGATTGGCCCGGAGAATCTCGTGGGTCATCGCAGCCGGCCGTTCGTCCCTTCCCGGCTCGAAGGCCCAGAAATAGGCGGCGAGCGAGCCGAACTCGTCCCGCAGGTCGATGGCGCGGCGGGCATTGTTGATCGTCGAGACGATCTTGCCGCGGTGCCTGACGATGCCGGTGTCGGCGAGGCAGCGCGCGATATCGGCATCATCGAACAGCGCGACCTTTTCGAAGTCGAAGCCTGAAAAGGCGGCGCGGAAGGCCTCGCGCTTGCGCAGGATCGTCAGCCAGGAAAGGCCCGACTGAAACCCTTCGAGGCAGATCTTCTCGAAGAGGCGGATGTCGCTTGCGACCGGCCGGCCCCACTCCTCGTCGTGATAGCGGCGATAGTCGTCGAGGCCGCCGTGCCAGGCGCAGCGCGTGCGGCCGTCTTCCCCGAGGATGATGCCCTTTTCCGTCATGCCGCCTCCGATGTTGCTCTTTTGTTCGATTTTTACACTTCGTGAACCAATTTTCGAAAGAGCGCAATAACCCTACCCAAAGCTTTCTATCCTCCGTGCAATTTTCCCGACCACCCGTTTACCTTTCGCTCGCCTCGCGGTGCCAGCATCGAAAGCGAGGGGTGCAGTCCGCGCCCTTGCGTCCATCCATCGATCGACCGATCGGAGCGCTCCTGCGCTTGTCCGGCGGCCGGCGTTTTGTAGCGAGTGCGTCCGATGCCGAAACTGTCCTTCCTGCTTGCCTCCGCCCTTAACCTTGGCCTCAGTCTCAGCCTTGCCGGCACCGCGTTTGCCGAGGAGCGCTACATGACGCGGCCGCCCGTCGTCGTCAGCCCCGACCTGACGGCGCCGTGGATCATGCAACTGACCGGCCAGAACGTGCAGCCGGCGGTCAACACGCGCCGCATCGTCACCCGCCAGCGGGTCCAGCAGCGCCGCGTCCTGCAGCGCCAGGTCATCGACAATTCGCAGGTCGCCGCGATCCAGGCGCAGCGGCCGATCCGCAAGCAGATCGATCCGGTCTACCTGCCGCAGATGGTCGACTACGACACCAAGCACAAGGCGGGCACGATCGTCATCGATACCAACAACCGCTTCCTCTATCTGGTGACCGGCAACGGCAAGGCGCGGCGCTACGGCGTCGGCGTCGGCAAGCCCGGCTTCGAATGGGCGGGCACCCACAAGGTGACGCGCAAGGCCGAATGGCCGGGCTGGACACCGCCGAGGGAAATGATCGCCCGCGAGGCGGCCAAGGGCCATTACCTGCCGGCGCATATGGAAGGCGGGCCGGAAAATCCGCTCGGCTCGCGCGCGCTCTATCTCGGCTCGACGCTCTACCGCATCCACGGCACGAACGCGCCATGGACGATCGGCTACGGCGTTTCCTCCGGCTGCATCCGCATGCGCAACGAGGATGTCGTCGATCTCTACGAGCGCGTGCCTGTCGGCACCAAGGTCATCGTGATCTGACGGCATTTTCCCGTCACCCGGCGGCGGGGACCCGCCGGGGACGCGGCCATGCTGCGGCGCAATCGTGCTGTTCCAGCCACGAAGGCCGCATAATCGGGCATTCACATTCGTATTACCGAAGATCGACCGGCTTGAAATAGGGCCTCAGTCGGATAGGTTTTGGATCGAGAACGGGACTGAGAGGGAAATTTATCATGCAGAAATTCGTGCCGATAGCTTTGGCCGCGTGCATCGCGGTATCGGTCGCCCTGCCGGCGACGAGCGCCAGCGCCTTCATGGGCGCCCGCCCGGCCGCCGATGGCGTCGCTTCGTCCGATGTCACTCTTGTGGTGCAGCAGAAGCAGCCGAAACGCGCGTTCTTGCGTAAGAAGGTGCGTTTCGTCACCAACGAGAAACCCGGCACGATCATCATCGATACGCCGAACAAGTATCTCTACTATGTCGAAGGCAACAACAAGGCGACGCGCTACGGCGTCGGCGTCGGCCGCGAAGGCTTCGGCTGGTCGGGCGTCGTGAAGGTCGGCCGCAAGGAAGAATGGCCGAGCTGGACGCCGCCGGCCGAAATGCGCCGCCGCGAGGCCGCCAACGGCCGCATCCTGCCGATCACCCAGGAAGGCGGCATCGACAATCCGCTCGGCGCCCGCGCGCTCTATCTCTTCAAGGGTGGCCGCGACACGATCTTCCGCATCCACGGAACGAACCAGCCCTGGACGATCGGCCAGAACATGTCGTCTGGCTGCATCCGCATGATGAACAAGGA
>CAMPIK010000208.1 GCA_946886325.1 uncultured Shinella sp. | reverse complement strand
GCGGAAACCCGCCGGGTCATCAGTGCGCTGGCGGACGGCGATCTCACCCGCACCATGAACGGCCAGTTCCAGGGTGCCTTCGCCGAATTGCAGCACAATGTGAACAATACGCTCGCCACGCTCCAGAAGACGATGCGGGACGTGCGCGCCTCGACGGACTCGATCAATGCGAATTCCGGCGAATTGCGCACCGCGTCCGACGATCTTTCCAAGCGGACCGAGCAGCAGGCCGCTGCCCTTGAAGAGACATCGGCCGCTCTCGAGGAAATCACCGCCGCGGTGAAGAACTCGACCGAGCGCGCGCAGGAAGCGACCACCATGGTGGGCGAGGCCAAGGCGAGCGCCAAGCAGTCCGGCGACGTCGTGCGCAATGCGGTGGATGCCATGGGCCGCATCGAACAGGCGTCTTCCGAGATCACCCAGATCATCAACGTCATCGACGAGATCGCCTTCCAGACAAACCTGCTGGCGCTCAACGCCGGCGTCGAGGCTGCGCGCGCCGGCGATGCCGGCAAGGGCTTCGCCGTCGTCGCCCAGGAAGTGCGCGAACTGGCGCAGCGCGCGGCAAGTGCCGCCAAGGACATCAAGGGCCTGATCACCAAGTCGGGTGAAGAGGTGGCGGTCGGCGTCAAATATGTGCAGGCCACGGGCACGTCGCTTGCGGATATCGAAAACCGGGTGCTGAAGATCAACGACCACATCCATTCGATCGCCACGGCGGCCCGCGAGCAGTCGACCGGCCTTCAGGAGGTCAGCACGGCGATCAACCAGATGGACCAGGTCACCCAGCACAATGCGGCCATGGTCGAGGAAAGCTCGGCGGCGACGCACAAGCTCAAGGCCGAGGCCGACAGCCTGGCTGCACTCGTCGCCCGCTTCCGCACCGGCGATGGCCGTCCGGCGGTCGCAATGGCCGCCGCCGAGTCCCGTCCGGTCGAATCGCCGGCGCGCCGCATGATCGGCAACGTCGCCCGTGCGCTCGGCGGAAAGGGTGGCGCACAGGCCGCTGCCGCCGAGGCCTGGGAAGAGTTCTGATCCGGGGCCGCAAATCCGGTCGACTGGAAAGAGAAAAGCAATCGAGGCGCGGCGGAACGATTCTGCCGCGCCCTTCTTTATTCCGCCGCAAGCCTTCGATGCGTCACTTGGCGGTGATGCGCGTACAGGCAGCGATCACGCCGACGTTTTCTGCCGGGAGCATTCGTTATTGGCGCTGCGGCAGTTCGACCGCTAGAAATCACGGCGCAACCGAATGTCCGCCGGACGAAACCCGATGAGCCCCGACAGCATGCCGCCGCCAGAAAGCGATCAAGAACCGTCCGCGCGCCGTGGCGGCTGGGCCATCGGCCGGTTCGCGCCAATCGTCGCGATCGTTGCCGGGCTTGTTGCCATCTACGCCTTCGATGTCGATCGCTATATTTCCTTCTCGATGCTTGCCGAGCACCATTCCGCGCTGGTCGCGAAGGTGGAGGCGCATCCGCTCGTCTTCGCGCTCGGATTTTTCCTGATCTATGTGGTGGCCGTCGCCTGTTCCTTCCCCGGAGCCTTCGTGCTGACGATCGTTGCCGGGTTCGTCTTCGGCGTGCTCGGGG
Organism: uncultured Shinella sp.; assembly: GCA_946886325.1. The sequence goes on along the minus strand of CAMPIK010000208.1, from coordinate 3,822 downwards.
GCGGCGTGCTGGTCGCGGTTGCCGCAACGCTTGGCGCGACCATCCTGTTTCTCGCAGCACGCACGGCTGTCGGCGCATCGATCGCCGATCGTGTCGGTCCGTTTGCCAGCCGCTTCGCCGCCGGCTTCCGCGAAGATGCCTTCAACTATCTGCTGATCCTGCGGCTGATCCCGGTCTTTCCGTTCTTCATCGTCAACATCGCCCCGGCGCTCTTCAATGTGCGGACCTCCACCTATGTCGCCGCGACCTTTCTCGGCATCCTGCCGGGAACCTTCGTGTTCGCCTGGGTCGGCAGCGGTCTGGAGAGCGTGCTGGAGAAGGCAACAGCGATGGGGCGTGCGCCGAAGCCCGGCGATTTCCTGACGCCCGGCCTGATGTCGGCGTTTGTCGCCCTTGCCATGATCGCTGCGGTACCTGTTATCTACCGGCACCTTCGCGCCCGCCGGCGCGATGCGATCGACAAGGGGATGTCCGATGAGTGAAATGGCAAGGCCGGATATCTGCGTCATCGGCGGCGGGTCGGGCGGATTGTCGGTCGCGGCCGCCGCGGCCGCCTTCGGCGTTTCCGTCATTCTCGTCGAGCGCGGCCGCATGGGCGGTGACTGTCTCAACTATGGCTGCGTACCTTCCAAGGCGCTGATCGCCGCTGCGAAGTCGGTCCATACGGCGCGCACGTCGCCCTTCGTCGATATTGCGCCGGACGCGCTGTCGGTCAATTTCGACCATGTGCGCGCCCATGTCCGCCGGGCGATCGAGGCGATCGCGCCGAACGATTCCGTCGAGCGGTTCACCGCACTCGGCGTGCGTGTCATCGAGGCGGAGGCCCGTTTCGTCGATCGCCGCACCGTCGCTGCCGGCGGCCTGCTGATCCGTGCGAGGCGATTCGTCGTGGCGACCGGCTCCACCGCGGCGATCCCGCCCGTTCCGGGGCTGGAGGACGTCGATTACCTCACCAACGAATCGCTGTTCGATCTGGAGCGCCTGCCGCGGAGCCTTGCGATCCTGGGCGGCGGGCCGATCGGAATGGAGATGGCACAGGCTTTCCGCCGCCTCGGCAGCGAGGTGACGGTGATCGAAGCCATGCGTGTGCTGGGGCGCGAGGACCGGGAACTCGCGTCGGTCGTCACGGATCGCCTTCGCCGCGAAGGGGTGGTGCTGCATGAAGGCACCGCCATCGAGTCAGTGGAGGCTGCGGATGGCGGTATCCGGCTTCGTTGACGCGGTGAAAAGGCGGTGTTTGCCATCGAGGCGGAGCGCCTGCTTTTGGCAGCCGGCCGGCGGCCGGTTACCGGCGGGCTCGATCTCGACCGGGCGAAGGTGCAGTTCTCCGCCCGCGGCATCGTCGCCGACAGCCGGATGCGCACCAGCAACCGCAGGGTCTATGCGATCGGCGACGTGGCCGAAGGCCGGCCTCAGTTCACGCATCTCGCCGGCTATCACGCCGGCCTGGTCGTTCGCAGCATTCTCTTTCGCGTCCGTGCCCGCGAAAATCTCGCGATCCTGCCGGCAGCGAGCTACACCGACCCGGAGATCGCCTCCATCGGCCTGTCGGAGGCGGAGGCGCGCAAACGCCACGGCACGATCACGATCCTGCGCTGGCCCTTCGCGGAAAACGACCGGGCGCAGGCCGAAGGTGACACCGAGGGCCTGATCAAACTCGTCGTCGGCGCCAAGGGGCGGGTGCTCGGTGTCGGTATCGCGGGACGCGGTGCCGGCGAGCTCATCACCTTCTGGTCGCTTGTCATCGAGCGCGGAATGCGCTTGAAGGACCTTACCGGTTACCTCTCTCCATATCCGACACGGGCGGAGATTGGAAAGCGCGCGGTAATTTCGTATTATGCACCGATGGCGCGCCACCGGTGGATTCGCGCGCTCGTACGTTTTCTTCGCCGGCTCGGTTGAAGTTTGAGGCGTCCGGCCGGCGCCCGGGAGACTGGATGATGCAGCGAGAGGGTTCGTCGGAGAGACCGCAGGACGTGCCGATGGCCGGATTCTTCTCCGGCCTTTCCGGACGGCTGCTGCTGTTGACGGTTGCCTTCGTGATGATTGCCGAAGTGCTGATCTTCGTGCCTTCGGTCGCCAACATGCGGCTGCGCTGGCTGACGGACAGGCTGAACACGGCCGCCGCCGCCAGCATCGTCGTCGATGGCCTGCCCGACCAGGACCTGCCGCGCCCGCTTCAGGACGAGACGCTGATGGCGACCGGCACCAAGGCGATCGTGCTTCGCCGCAGCGACGCCTCGCGCATGATTGCCGTTGCCGACATGCCGCCGGCGATCGATGCCCAATACGACCTTTCCTATGTACAGCCGCTCACTGCGATCCAGGATGCCTTCGACACGCTCGTCTTCGGCGGCGACAGGGTCATCCGCGTCTACGGCCCGATCGGCGATACCGATGCGACGGTCGAGGTGGTGCTCGAGGACAGGATGCTGCGGCGGGCGATGCTCGGCTATGCGCGCAACGTCTTCGTTCTGTCCGTGGTGATTTCGCTGATAACCGCAGGCCTCATCTTCTTCGCGATCAACCGGATGCTGATCCGGCCGATCCGCCGCATGACCGTGAACATGCAGGAATTTGCCGCCGATCCGAGCGATCCGCGCCGCGTTCTCGAACCGGAAGCGGGGACGGACGAACTGACGGTCGCCGGCCTTCACCTGGCGCAGATGCAGCGCACGCTGCAGAAGACGCTGAAGGAGCAGAAGAACCTCGCCGATCTCGGACTGGCCGTCTCGAAGATCAATCATGATATGCGCAACATCCTGTCCTCGGCGCAACTCATGTCCGACCGTCTCGCCCATGTGGACGATCCGGTCGTCAAGCGCTTTGCGCCGAAGCTGCTGCGCACGATCGACCGGGCGGTCAGCTATACGACCGATATCCTGTCCTACGGTCGCATGCGAGAGCCGGAGCCGCGGCGGCGGTTTGTGGCGCTGAAGCCCGTGATCGTCGAGGTTTCGGAAATGCTGGCGATCGATCCGAAGACCGGCATCGAGTTCAGCGCGCAGATCGACCACATGCTGGAGGTCGATGCCGACAGCGAACAGCTCTTCCGGGTCGTCCACAATATCTGCCGCAATGCCGTCGAGGCTTTGGCGCAGCTTCCCGATTCCGAACCGCGCAAGATCGCCGTGGTGGGCATCCGAACCGGCAGCGTCGTGTCGATCACGATTGATGACACAGGCCCCGGCATGCCCGCCAAGGCGCGGGAAAACCTGTTTGCCGCCTTCCGCGGTTCGGCACGCTCGGGCGGCACCGGTCTCGGCCTCGTGATCGCCCGCGAACTGGTGCTCGCCCATGGCGGCACGATCGCGCTCGTGGAGAAGCCGACGCCCGGCACGCAGTTCCGCATCGAGCTTCCGGATCGGCCCGTTCCGCTCGACGCGTTTCGTCATCGCGCCTGAGCCGATCGGCGCCGACGGCGCAGGACGAGAGATGGGCGCGGCATTTCACATTTTTTTCGCAAATTCGCTTGCCAAGACGCCAAGGACGCTTTAGGAGACGCCTCGCAGCCGGCCACGCCCGCTGCCCGATACGCACCCGTAGCTCAGCTGGATAGAGCACCAGACTACGAATCTGGGGGTCAGGAGTTCGAATCTCTTCGGGTGCGCCATTCTCCAAATCAGCGTGAATTTATAATGTAGCGAATCCGCGTGCTGTCTCGGATGCCAGGTCCGAACGCAGCGCTTTTGCTTTTCGGCCGGGGCTGGCTGTGGCATAAGGCGGCAGCGGCGATGGCGTGGGGTGGATATGGAATTTTACATTCCGACGGAGACGGGGGAGTTTCTTGCGTTTTGCGCTGCGGCGGTGGCGTTCTTGCTG
>CAMPIK010000207.1 GCA_946886325.1 uncultured Shinella sp. | reverse complement strand
TTCCAATGAACTCGGCGGGGGCGCGATCCTCGATATCGGATGTTATTGTGTGTCGGTTGCGCGCCTGATCGCGGGCGCCGTTGACGGTCGCGCCTTCTCCGATCCGGTTAGCATTGCTGCGGCCGGCAATCTTGTCGGAACCGGAGCGGACGAAAACGCGGCCGCCACCCTGAAGTTCTCCAACGGCATGCTGGCGCAAATTGCTTGCAGCATCACGACCGTCCAGGACAACTGCGTGCGCCTATTCGGCGACGAGGGCTGGATCGAGGTTCCTTCTCCCTGGTTCTGTTCCGGCCGGCAGGGCGGAAAAAGCAGCATCGTGGTCCATGCCGGCGGCAGCACGGAGCATATCGACATCGTATGCGACGACTGGCTCTATGCGATCGAGGCCGACGCGTTTGCTGCCTCGGTCGATGCGATGGCGGCGACGGGCCTGTCGCCTGCGCCGGCCGACAGCCTCGGCAACATGCGGGCGCTCGATGAATGGCGCAGGCAGGTCGGGGTCGTCTATGCGGGCGAAAAGCCCCGTGTCCCGCTGCGGACGTTCGGCGGCGAAACGCTCCGCGCTGCCGTAGATGGATCGATGCCGAAGGTGGAAGCGCTGGATATCGGAAAGCCTTTGTCGAAGCTGGCTCTCGGCTGCATGGGTTTTACCACGCTGCCGGATGCGCAGGCCGTTTACGACGCCTTTTTCGAGGCCGGCGGCAACGTCTTCGATACGGCCCATATCTACAAGGCCGGCCTCTCGGACACGCTTCTCGGCCACTGGATGGCCGGGCATGGCGTTCGCGAAGACGTGGTCGTCATCGGCAAGGGGGCCCATTCGCCCAATTGCTACCCGGAGACCATCGGCAAGGAACTCCGGGAATCGCTGGAGCGTCTGCAAACAGACTATATCGACATCTATTTCCTTCACCGCGACAACCTCGAGGTGCCCGTCGGCGAGTTTGTCGATGTGCTGGACGACTATGCCGCGCGCGGCATGATCCGCTCCTTTGGCGGCTCAAACTGGTCGCTGAAGCGGTTCGACGAGGCAAATGCCTATGCAGCCAGGACGGGGCGCCGTGCCTTTGCTGCGCTCTCCAACCAGTTCAGCCTTGCCGAAATGCTAGAGCCGGTCTGGGCCGACTGCGTCTCGGCGTCCGATGCGGAAAGCGTCGCTTGGTTGAGAAGCCGCAATGTTCCGCTTTTCGCGTGGTCCAGCCAGGCGCGGGGTTTCTTCACAGATTCTATGAACCCCAAGGATCCGGCCGTCGTGAAGTCGTGGTTGTCCGACGGCAATCTGGCACGGCGCAACCGGGCGGAGACGCTTGCGAGGAAGTACGATGTCAACATGCCGACAATCGCGCTCGCCTATGTGCTCAACCAGACCTTCCCGGTCTTTCCCATCATAGGTCCGCTGACGATCGGGGAACTGCGGATGTCGTTACCCGCACTCGACGTAAAGCTTTCGCCGGACGAGGTGGTGTGGCTCGAAAACGGGGATCGCTGAGATATATCCCTCTGAAATCCGGCGGGCTTTTCCTCAGCCCGCCGGTTGGCACAGAGCTCCTCAGGCCACATCCCCCATGCAGAGATATTTCATCTCCAGATAGTCGTCGGCGCCGTGGGTGGAGCCTTCGCGGCCGATGCCGGATTGTTTGATGCCGCCGAAGGGGGCGGCTTCGGAGGAGATGATGCCGGTGTTGATGCCGACCATGCCGTATTCGAGCGCTTCGGCCACCTTCCAGACCTTCTTCAGGTCGCCGGCGAAGAAATAGGCGGCGAGGCCGAATTCGGTGTCGTTGGCCTGCGCGATCACGTCCTCGACCGTCTCGAAGCGGAAGAGCGGCGCAACCGGGCCGAAGGTCTCTTCCCTGGCGACGGTCATGCCTGATGTCACGCCCTTCAGGACGGTCGGCTGGAAGAACGTGCCCTTGCCATCGACGCGGCTGCCGCCGGCGACCACTGTCGCGCCCTTGGCGACCGCATCGGCGATATGTGCCTCGACCTTGCCGATGGCCGCTTCCTCGATCAGCGGGCCGATGGTGATGCCCTTGTCGAAGCCGTTGCCGACGGACAGTTCGGCGACCTTTCTTGCCAGTTTTTCCGCGAAGGCGTCGTAGACGTTCGACTGGACGTAGATGCGGTTGGCGCAGACGCAGGTCTGGCCGGCATTGCGGTATTTCGAGGCCATAGCGCCTTCGACCGCGGCATCGAGGTCCGCATCGTCGAAGACGATGAAGGGCGCGTTGCCGCCGAGTTCGAGGCTCACCTTCTTGATCTGGTCGGCGCACTGGCGCATCAGGATGCGGCCGACCTCGGTCGAGCCGGTGAAGGAGATCTTGCGGACCTTCGGGTTGTAGCAGAGCTCCTTGCCGATCGCCGGGCCGTCCGTGCCGAGGATGACGTTGAAGACGCCGGCCGGAATGCCGGCCTTTTCGGCAAGCACGGCAAGCGCGATCGCCGACAGCGGCGTCTGCTCGGCGGGCTTGGAGACGACCGTGCAGCCGACGGCCAGCGCCGGCGCGATCTTGCGGGCGATCATCGCGGCCGGGAAGTTCCACGGCGTGATCGTGCCGACGACGCCGACGGGCTGTTTGATGACGAACATGCGCTTGTCGGCGGACGGGGCGGGAATGGTCTCGCCGTTGATGCGCTTGGCCTCCTCCGCATACCACTCGACATAGGATGCGGCATAGAGGATCTCGCCCCTTGCCTCCGGCAGCGGCTTGCCCATTTCGGCGGTCAGGATCGCGGCCAGTTCATCGGCATTGGCGACGATCAGGTCGTGCCACTTGCGCAGCAGCGCGCTGCGGTCCTTGGCGGGACGCGCGGCCCAGGCCGGCTGCGCGCGATGGGCGGCGTCGATGGCGGCGGCGGTCTCGGTGGCGCCCATTTCCGGCAGCGTCGCCAGCGTTTCGCCGGTTGCGGGGTTCAGCACGTCGAAGGTCTCGGCGCCGTTGCCGCCGATCCAGTTGCCGTTGACGTAGCCCGCATCGCGCAGGAGTTCGGTCGAGGTCAGGTGTCGTGTGAGAGCATCGTGGAAGGCCATGGTTTCGCTCCTTGCGGAAAGGACAGGGCATTCACCCGGAGCGTATGCCTCGGGTGTTGCCGTTGGAAGATGAAGTCCGTCGTTTGCGCCGCCCGGTCAGGCGGCGCGGGCCTCGATCATCGCCGCCTCGAGGATGTCGAGCGCTTCGGCGAAGACCTCGTCCTGGATGGTGATCGGGGCGAGGAAGCGGATGACGTTGCCGTGCACGCCGCAGGTGAGCAGGATCAGGCCCTTTTCCAGCGCCTTCAGCCGCACCCGGTTGGCGAAGTCGGCGCTCGGCTGCTTCGTCGCGACGTCGTTGAACTCGACGGCGTTCATGAAGCCGGGGCCGCGGATGTCGACGATCTCGGGCACCTTGTCGCGCATCGAGGCGAGGCGCTGTTTCAGGCGGGCGCCGAGATTTTCCGCGCGGTTGCAGAGGTCCTCGTCCTTGATGACGTCGAGAACGGCGTGCGCGGCCGCAACGCCCAGCGGATTGCCGGCATAGGTGCCGCCAAGGCCGCCGGGGCCGGGCGCATCCATGATTTCGGCGCGGCCGGTGACGGCGGCGATCGGGAAGCCGCCGCCAAGTCCCTTGGCCATGGTGACGAGATCGGCGGCGACGCCGTAATGCTCCATGGCGAAGAGCTTGCCGGTGCGGGCAAAGCCGGTCTGCACCTCGTCGGCGATCAGCAGCATGCCGTGCTGGTCGCAGATTTCACGCAGCGCCTTCATGAAGGCGACCGGAACCGGATAGAAGCCGCCTTCGCCCTGTACGGGCTCGACGATGATCGCCGCGACGCGGTTCGGGTCGACATCGGCGGCAAAGAGCTTCTTCAGCACGGAGAGCGACTGCTCGACCGTCGTGCCGTGCATCTCGACCGGGAAGGGCGCGTGGAAGACGTCGCCCGGCATGGCGCCGAAGCCGACCTTGTAGGGCACGACCTTGCCGGTCAGCGCCATGCCCATGAAGGTGCGGCCGTGGAAGCCGCCGGAAAAGGCGATGACGGCCTGGCGGCCGGTGGCGGCGCGGGCGATCTTCACGGCGTTCTCGACGGCTTCCGCGCCCGTGGTGACGAAGATCGTCTTCTTGGCGAAATTGCCCGGCGTGATCGCGTTCAGCCGTTCGGCGAGCTCGACATAGTTCTCGTAGGGCACGACCTGGTGGCAGGTGTGGGTGAAACGGTCGAGCTGCTTCTTGACGGCCTCGATGACGCGCGGATGGCGGTGGCCGGTGTTGACGACGGCGATGCCGGCCGCAAAGTCGATATAGCGGTTGCCCTCCTTGTCCCAGATTTCCGCGTTCTCGGCGCGGTCGGCATAGATCTGCGTGGTCATGCCGACGCCGCGCGAAATGGCAGCGTTCTTGCGGTCGGTGAGGGCTGTCGCGGTCATGGGCGCTGTCCTGGGCTGGAGGGGCTTTTCATTATCTTGCATTTTTTCTGCAAGACTTGAGTGGAATTCCTACATTTTTTCTGCAAGAATGCAATGGCCTTCCACGGTGGGTCGGTCACTATTTTTCGGGCGCCTCCGAGACGCGACGAGAGACGCGAAACGGCGTGGGGTGCTATAGCCGGATGATAACACAGAAACAGGGAATTTGGCGCAATGGCAGGACTGGATCCGGTCCACTACAAGGTGGCGGAGGCGGCGCGGCTGGCGGGCGTTTCAGCCTCCACCCTTCGCCTCTGGGAGACGCAGGGCCTCGTCATCCCCGGCCGTTCGGAGACGGGGCATCGCCAGTACAGCGCCGACGATGTCGCCCGCCTGAAGCGCATTTCCTGGTATCGCACCGAGCGGGGTTTGAACCCGGCCGCAATCCGCGAGGCGCTGGAGGCGGAAGAGCCGATGGCGGACGGGTTGAGTGCGGTCGATGGCGATGCGCCGCAGGGTATCGGCCGAAAGCTGCGCAGTCTGCGGCACGATGCGGGCAAGACGCTGGATCAGGTCGCCGGTGATATCGGCATCGCCACCTCGCTACTCTCCACCTTCGAGCGCACCTCGCAGGGCGTCACCTTCCGCGTGCTGCACGATCTCGCCGAATATTACGGCACGACCGTCTCGAAGCTTTCCGGCGAGGAGGAGGGTGGCGAGCGCGCCCTCGTCAAGGCCGGCGAGTGGAAGATCTGGCCCGAGACCTCGCCGGGCGTCACCGTTCAGGTGCTGGCGGACGGGCGCAACATGATGGATTGCCACCGTTTCGTGCTGGCGCCCGGCGCCTCCAGCGACGGGGCCTACCGGCACGAGGGCGAGGAGTTCGTGCATGTGCTCTCCGGCCGCGTCGAGATGGTTCTCGACGGCCACGAGTTCCACGATCTCGGCCCCGGCGACAGTCTCTATTTCGCCAGCAACCGCCGCCACGCCTGGCGCAACCGCCATGACGGCGAGACCGTGCTGAT
>CAMPIK010000206.1 GCA_946886325.1 uncultured Shinella sp. | reverse complement strand
CCGCCGATGGATGCGGAGGCGCAGAACACTGCGACTGCGCTGGACCTCCGGGTTGCCCGCTCCTCGATCGAACGCGCCTACGAAGACCTGCTGCCGGAGCCGATGGCTGATCCGGTGCAGGATCTGCGCATCCGGGCGGCGCGGGCGTCGGCCTATTTCGTGCGGGCCGGCGAGTTCATCCAGATCATCGATGTTTCCGGGCGGCAATGCACGGATTTTCAGGCCTTTTCCGCCCGCAAGGTCGACAAGGGGCTGGATCTGGCGCTCGATGCGACGGTGACGCGCACGCTTCTCGGGCGGAGCTACCCGATGCCGGGCCTGCCGTCGAAGGCCTTCGACCGGGATTTCGAGCCGCTGGTGGAGATCGTGCAGGATACGGTCGGCCGTCATGATGCCTTCGCCACCGCCTGCAATTCGCGCTACTACGACGACATGGGCTATCCGGGGCATGTCAACTGCACCGACAATTTCAACCATGCGCTGGCGCCCTATGGCGTTGCGCCGCGCAAGGGCTGGGAAGCGCTGAACTTCTTCTACAACACCAATATCGACCATCATAACCAGCTCTATCTCGACGAACCCTGGTCGCGGCCGGGCGACTATGTGCTGATGCGGGCGCTGACCGATCTCGTCTGCGTCTCCTCGTCCTGCCCGGATGATATCGACGCGGCGAACGGCTGGGACCCGACCGATATCCATGTCCGCACCTATTCCGGCAAAGAGACATTCTCGCGCGCCGTCGCCATCCGAATGACCCCCGATGCAGAGCCCGAAATGACCCAGGAAACCGCCTTCCACCCCCGTTTCTCGGCCCTGACCCGCAATCATGTGGAATATCGCGGCTACTGGCTGGCGAACCGTTTCAACAACGAAGGGCCGATCGAGGAATACTGGGCCTGCCGCGAAAACGCGGTGGTGATGGACCTGTCGCCGCTCCGGAAATTCGAGGTGACGGGGCCGGATGCGGAGGCGCTGCTGCAATATTGCGTCACCCGCGATATCCGCAAGCTGTCGCCGGGCCAGGTGGTCTATACGGCCATGTGCTACGAGAACGGCGGCATGATCGACGACGGCACGGTGTTCCGGCTGGGCGCGAACAATTTCCGCTGGATCGGCGGCGATGACGTCAGCGGCCTCTGGCTGCGCGAGCAGGCGGAGAAAATGGGCTACAAGGCCTGGGTGCGCTCCTCCACCGACCAGATGCACAACCTCGCCGTCCAGGGGCCGAAAAGCCGCGAGATCATCAAGGAGATCATCTGGACCGCACCGTCGCAGCCGGCGATCGGCGAACTCGAATGGTTCCGCTTCGCCGTCGGCCGCATCGGCCATTTCGAGGGCGCGCCTGTCGTCGTTTCACGCACCGGCTATACGGGCGAACTCGGCTACGAAATCTTCTGCCATCCGAAGGATGCGCTCGCCGTCTTCGACGCGGTCTGGGAGGCAGGACAGAAGCACGGGCTGAAGCCGATGGGACTGGAAGCGCTCGACATGGTGCGCATCGAGGCCGGGCTGGTCTTTGCCCATTACGACTTTTCCGACCAGACCGATCCCTTCGAGGCCGGCATCGGCTTCACCGTGCCGCTGAAATCGAAGACGGAGGATTTCATCGGTCGCGAAGCGCTGATCAAGCGCAAGGAGAACCCGCGCTACAAGCTGGTCGGTCTCGACATCGATGCCAACGACGCCGTCGGCCATGGCGACACGGTGCATATCGGCCGGGCGCAGGTCGGCGTTGTCACCAGTTCGACGCGGTCACCGCTCCTGAAGAAGACGATCGCGCTGGCACGGATGGATGTGCTGCATTCGGAAATCGGCACCCAAGTCGAGATCGGCAAGCTCGATGGCCAGCAGAAGCGGTTGCCGGCGACGATCGTGCCATTCGCGCACTATGATCCGCAGAAGCTGAAGCCGCGGTCCTGATTTCCGATTTCAACATGCAGTGATTGCCGATTGAGACCGGCTGAGAACGAGCCGGTCAGGACGTGCCGCACTCTTGAGCGGCATATGCGCCGGGACGTTTCCATCCCGGCGCATGTCTTTGCTATTCCAGTTCGCTGCGCTCGTAGGCTTCGGATTCGTGTTTCGATCCGTAGACGATTGCGCCGATGGTGAAGGCGATCGCGGCGATCAGCATGATCGTCGGCGAAAAGCCTCCGAAGCCGGTGAAATATGCTTCGGCGCCTTCCCAGGTGGTGATTGGTGAGCCCATATCCGGTCCTTCTCTTGTCTGTCAGTGGCACATCACATCGTGCCGATTGGGTGCGATAAACCTGCCCACCGCGCCCGGTCGGGCACGGTGGGCATCGTTTCACTCGGCCGGGAACGCGACCTCGGGCATGTCCTTCGACGGAACACCGAAATGGCCTTCCGGATAGGCTCTGACCGGGACCTTGGCCTTGTCCATGCCCATCAGCTCGACCTTCTCGGGGATGCGCAGCTTGCCCATGGATTTCAGGAGCAGCGAGACGAGATAGCCGGGCACGAAACCGACGAGCGCCATGGTGACGGCGCCGATGAGCTGGGCCATGAGGTTCGTGGGCGGTGCGCCCGCGACGGTCTGCGGGTAGCCCGAGGCGAAGATGCCGAAGGCCACAACGCCCCACAGGCCACCGATGCCATGGACCGATACGGCGCCGACGGCGTCGTCGATGCCCATCTTCTGCAGGAACCGGTCGGCAAGCGGCGTGATCAGGCCACCGCCAACGCCGAGCAGGAAGGCGAGCGGCGGATAGTAGACGTCGAGACCCGGGGCGCCGGCGAAGATACCGGCCAGTGCGCCGGACATCATCCAGAAGGGGTCCCGTGTCATCAGCCATGCGCCGATGATGCCGCCGGCGAAGCACATCAGCACGTTGAACGAAACGGCCGAAAGCGTGGTCGGATTGCCGAAGATGCTCGTCCACTGGCCGTCGCCGATGTAGATCATGCAGCCGCCGAGGAAGCCGAAGAAGCCGACGATGATCAGCATCAGGCCGAAGATGGCGAAGGGCAGGTTGTGGGGGCTCAGATCGTTGATCCGGCCGTTCGGGCCGAACTTGCCGATGCGCGGCCCAAGGTTGATGAGGACGCCAAGCGCGAAGAAGCCCGCGACCATATGCACGCAGCCGGCGGCGCCGAAATCATGCCAGCCGAATTGCGTCAGCAGCCAGCCACCGCCGTGCCAGGCCCAGGATGCCGCGAGGATCCAGGCGCCTGATCCGAGCACGATGGCCAGGATGATGAAGGCGGAGAGCCGGATACGCTCGATGACGGCACCGGAAAGGATGGACGCGGTCGTCGCGGCAAAAAGGGCGAAGGCGCCCCAGAAGATGCCGGACGCGCTGTCGGTCAGGTTGGGACCCATCGATGCGGACCATGGCAGACCCGCCGCGCCGCTTTCGAAATTGGGCATGAGGCCACCCGGAAAGGCCAGGTAGATCCACCAGCCGACGAAGAAGAACGTGGGGATGATAAACGCGACGGCAAGGATGTTCTTGATGCCGGAGGCCAGAACGTTCTTGCTGCGCGAGGCACCCATTTCATAGGCGAGAAATCCGGCGTGGATCGCAAACATCAATGCGATGCACCACCAGTAGAATATCTCCATGTCGATTTTTTTCATCCAGCCGGAAGAGGCCTCCAGCGTGGCCACCTTGGCGGCGAGCTCAGTCAGTTGCTGTTCCATCATGTCCCCTTTCTTGAGTCGCAAACTGTTGCTGCTTTCAAGCAGGCACAGTTGCGCGATCCGGGAACACGGCAAGTTGCTTGGCAAACTGCCAAGTCAGCGAAGTTCGACTATTGGTTCATCGAGTGCCATGTTGCCGGCGCAACTGTTCCGTTGGCGCATGCAAAGTTCGACTGCCGGCTATTTTATATTTTTTACCAATATTTTCAAGGCTTTATATCGAAATATCTATGCCCATATTATTCGCGCAAGAGCTCTTTTTTAGGCAATATGCTGATCAAAGAATAGCCATCTGCGATCGTTTTGATTCAACTTAAACAAGAAGGGCGCGGAAAATTCCGCGCCCTTCGCCTGACAGGTGATACTGAAAACCGCGCCGCGGAGCGGCCGTCAATTCTTCAGATAGACTTCCAGCGTGTCGTCCATTGCTTCCAGCCATGGCGTATGGTGCTTCGGCGCCATCGTGCCGGTCATCAACGAGCGATAGGCGTTGTCGCGGAAGCCCATGATGTTTTCGGCCTTGTGGTGCTCCCATTCCATGAAGGTCTGGTTGGTGCCCTCGATATCGAATTTCGGATAGTCGGTGTCCTCGAGAAGCTCCAGCACATAGTCGCCCTGGAACCAGATCATCTGCTCGGCATCCTCGAGCGTTTCCTCGCGGGCGCGCCAGGTGTCGAAATGCGCCTTCATCTCGTCCGCACCCGGCAGTTCGATACGGCCCATAATGACGTCGCGCGCCCACCAGGCCTGCGCGTCGAACATGTTGAAGGTGTAGAACTGGTCCTGCATGCCGATATAGAAAAGCTGCGGATTGGTCTCGTAGACGATGCCCTTGTAGAGGCTGTCGGACCAGAGCCGGTTGGCCGTCTTCAGGCGCAGGTCGTCGGGCAGGAACGGGAAGTGGTGGAGATAGCCGGTGCAGAGGATCAGCGCATCGACCTCCTTCGTCGAGCCGTCTGCGAAATGGGCGGTCTTGTTGACCAGCTTCTGCAAGAGCGGGCGCTCCTCAAAACGCTCCGGCCACTTGAAGCCCATCGGCTTGGAGCGGTAGCTGGTCGTGACAGACCGGGCGCCGTATTTCCAGCATTGCGAGCCGATATCCTCGGCCGAATAGCTGCGGCCGACGATCAGCACGTCCTTGTCCTTGAATTCGACCGCATCGCGGAAATCATGGGCGTGCATGACGCGGCCGTTGAAGGTTTTCACGCCTTCGAAATAGGGCACGTTCGGGGTCGAGAAGTGGCCGGAGGCGACGACGACATAGTCGAATTCCTCGTCATACATCCGGTCTTCGACGCGATCATGCGCCGTCACCGTGAATTTCTTCGTGGCCTCGTCGAACCGCACCATGCGAACCGGGGTCGAGAAGCGGACCCATTTGCGCACGTCGGCCTTTTCGACGCGGCCCTTGATGTAATCCCACAGGACGGCGCGGGGCGGGTAGGAACCGATCGGCTTGCCGAAATGCTCCTCGAAGGAATAGTCGGCAAATTCCAGGCACTCCTTCGGCCCGTTCGACCAGAGATAGCGGTACATGCTGCCGTGGACCGGTTCGCCATATTCGTCGAGACCGGTGCGCCAGGTGTAGTTCCAGAGGCCGCCCCAGTCGGCCTGTTTTTCGAAGCAGACCACTTCGGGAATCTCGGCGCCCTTCTGGGCGGCGGACTGGAAGGCTCTCAATTGTGCGAGGCCCGAGGGCCCTGCGCCGATCACGGCTACTCTGGTCATCTGTGTCAGTTCCCTTTTTGATTTTT
>CAMPIK010000205.1 GCA_946886325.1 uncultured Shinella sp. | reverse complement strand
AATGGTGCCCGGAGGCGGATTTGAACCACCGACACGCGGATTTTCAATCCGCTGCTCTACCAACTGAGCTATCCGGGCATCCGGGGCGATATCGGAGGATATCGCGAGGGGCGTTTGGTTCCGCCCCGGAAGCGAGCGGGGTTATAGCATCTTGCGAAAATGTGTCCAGCCCCAGATGACGGATTTTCGACGGAAAATGGGGCTGCGCTCAAGCTGTGGAAAAGACTGGATTTTTGCGTCCCAGTATGCCGCCCGTCACTCCTCGTCGCCGGCCTTCGTCTCGTCGTCGGCGACGGGGATGGCATAGGAGCCGGAGAGCCAGCGGTTGAGGTCGATATTGCGGCAGCGGTTCGAGCAGAAGGGATAATGCTCGCGCGCCGAAGGGCGGCTGCATTCCGGGCAGGGGCGCGCCTTGCGCAGGGGTTCGACCTTGGCGGTCGGCTTCGTGTCGTCGCCGGACATCGCTCAGCCCTCCATCCAGCGGTAATGCACGTCGAAGCCCTCCCCCGTCAGCAGCGCGACGGTTTCGTAGAGCGGCAGGCCGACGACATTGGTGTAGGAGCCCACGAGCTTGACGACGAAGCTGCCGGCAATGCCCTGGATGCCGTAACCGCCGGCCTTGCCGCGCCATTGGCCGGAGGCCAGGTAGCTTTCGATGTCGAGCGTGGACAGGCGCTTGAAGCGCACCTTGGTGTCGATCACCTTGAGACGGACCTTGCGGTCCGGCGTGATGAGGCAGACGCCGGTGAAGACGCGGTGGCTGCGGCCGGAAAGCAGATGCAGGGCGCTCGACGCCTCGTCCACCATCTCGGCCTTCGGCAGGATGCGCCGGCCGACGGCGACGACGGTGTCGGCGGCGAGGATATAGCAGTCGTCATAAGCGGGATCGCTGCGGATGACGGCAAGGGCGGCTTCGGCCTTTCCCGTCGACAGGCGACGCGCCAGCGAGCGCGGATGCTCGGACTTCTTCGGCGTCTCGTCGATATCCATCGGCATCAGGCGCGCGGGCTCGATGCCCGCCTGCGCGAGCAGTTCGACCCGCCGCGGCGATCCGGATGCCAGGATGAGCTTGTTGTTGAGCGCCATGGGACCTCGTGCGATCCGCCGCCCCGGCGCCGCAGGCGGCCGGTGGCGCGGGTTGCGCTTACTTGAAGCGGTAGGTGATGCGGCCCTTGGTGAGATCGTAGGGTGTCATCTCCACGAGGACCTTGTCGCCCGCGAGCACGCGGATGCGGTTCTTGCGCATGCGGCCGGCGGTGTGGGCGATGATTTCGTGTTCGTTTTCGAGCTTCACGCGGAAAGTCGCGTTCGGCAGCAATTCGGTGACGACGCCCGGGAATTCGAGGACTTCTTCTTTTGCCATATTGCGGTGGTGTTCCTGTAGGGTGCGGGCGGGGCGGGATGCCCCTCCGCCAAATTTTGCCGGAAACTACACAATCGCCGGTGTTTTGTGAACACCGTTGATCGGGCTTTCTGCATTTGGCCGGAAGCGCCGGATTTCCGCCGCCGGGCGCCGGGCTTTCAACAGGCCTCAGAGACGTCGTTCGATCAACGTCTTCAGATGGTTGCGCACGTCGCGGTAGGCCGTGAGGATCTGCTCGCGGGTGCCGGTCGCGACCGTCGGATCGGGCGTCGGCCAGTAGACGACGTCAACGGCCATCGACCGCGTCAGTTCGAGTGCTGCGTGATGGGCCTCCGGCGCGAGCGTCACGATCAGGTCGAAATAGTCGTCCTCGAGGTCCTCCAGCGTATGCGGCAGGTGGCGCCCGAGCGTCAGGTTTATCTCGCCCAGCACCGCGTCGACGAAGGGATCGCGCTCTCCGGGGCGCACGCCGGCGGAGGCGACATAGGTGCCCTTCGGCAGCATCGCGCGGGCAAGCGCCTCGGCCATCGGCGAGCGGACCGCGTTCATCCGGCACATGAACAGCACGGATTTCGGCGCCTGGCGCTCCGCCCCGTTTGCCGCGGAAGCCGGCGCGTTCACCGGGTCACCCGCGCCAGTAGAGCACGCAGACCAGCGTGAACAGCCGGCGTGCCGTGTCGAAGTCGACCCGGATCTTGCCCGAAAGCCGATCCATCAGCGTCTGCGAGCCCTCGTTGTGGATGCCGCGGCGGCCCATGTCGATCGCCTCGATCTGGCTCGGTGTCGCCGAGCGGATCGCCTGATAGTAGCTTTCGCAGATCAGGAAATAGTCCTTGACGATGCGCCGGAAGGGCGTGAGCGACAGGATATGGGTGACGACGTCGTCGCCGCTTTCGGTGCGCACCGCGAAGATCAGCTTCGAATCGAGCAGCGAGATGTCGAGCCGATAAGGCCCGCCCGCATGGCCGATGGGCTCGAAGCTGTTTTCCTCGATCAGGTCGAAGATGGCGACCGCCCGCTCGTGCTCGACGTCGGGCGTCGCCCGTCCGATCGTATCGTCGAGAACCACGTCGCAGAGCCGGAAATCGCCCGCCTTGGCCATGCGCTCTCAGCCCTCCGGATTGAGCCTGATGGCGACGGAGCGGGCATGCGCGCCAAGGCCCTCAGCTTCCGCGAGCGTGATCGCTGCCGGCGCCAGCGCGCGCAACTGATCGGGACCGAGCCGGAGGATCGAGGTTCGCTTCATATAGTCGAGCACGGAAAGGCCGGAGGAAAAGCGCGCAGACCGGGCCGTCGGCAGCACGTGGTTCGAGCCGCCGACATAGTCGCCGATCACCTCCGGCGTGTGCCGCCCGACGAAGATGGCGCCGGCATTGCGGATCCCCGCCATCAGCACGTCCGGATCGGCGGTGGCGATTTCCAGGTGTTCGGCAGCGATGCGGTTTGCCAGCGGTACGGCGTCTGCGAGATCGGGCACCAGAATGACGGCGCCGAAATCCTGCCAGCTCGCCGCAGCGGTTTCATTGCGCTCAAGGCGTTGCAATTGCCGCACGACGGCAGCTTCAACCGCATCGGCCAGCGCAACGCTGTCAGTGATGAGGATCGACTGCGCGCCCTTGTCGTGTTCGGCCTGCGCGAGCAGGTCGGCGGCGATCCAGTCCGGGTCGTTTTCGCCGTCGGCAATCACCAGCACTTCGGACGGGCCGGCGATCATGTCGATGCCGACGGTGCCGAAGACCTGGCGCTTCGCCGCCGCGACGAAGGCATTGCCCGGCCCCATGATCTTGGCGACGGGCTGGATCGTCCCGGTGCCGTAAGCGAGCGCTGCAATCGCCTGCGCGCCGCCGATGCGGTAGATTTCCTCGACGCCGGCGATGCGCGCGGCCGCAAGCACGGCGGGATTGATCGCCCCTTGCCTGGCCGGCACCACCATGACGATGCGCGGCACGCCGGCGACACGGGCCGGGATGGCGTTCATCAGCACGGAACTCGGATAGCTCGCCGTTCCACCAGGCACATAGAGGCCGACGGCGTCGATCGCCGTCCAGCGCGAGCCGAGCCCGACGCCGATGTCATCCTCGTAGATATCGTCTTTCGGCAATTGACGGCGATGATGCTTTTCGATGCGGGCGGCCGCAAGGTCGAGGGCCGCGATCACCGCGGGATCGACGGCCGCATATGCCGCATCGATCTCGGCCGCATCGACGCGCATCGGCGTTTCGGCGAAGTCCAGCCCGTCGAAACGGCGGCTGTAGTCGGCCAGCGCCGCATCGCCGCGCGCGCGCACGTCGTCGATAATGGCATGGACCGTGGCGTTGACGTCTTCCGACACCTCGCGCTTCGTGGTCAGGAAACGGGCGAAGCGGGATTCGAAGTCGGCGTCGCGGAAATCAAGTCTGAGTGCCAATGGCTGTCGGCTCCCTGTCGGCTCCGGACGGAGCCGTCCGGTGAGATATCAGCCCGCCGGGTGGCGGGGTTTCAGTCTGGTTTCCCATGCCCCGCCGGTATCCGCAAGCTGACTTTCGACGCACTCCACATCGAGCGCAATCGAGGCGTCGCCGGACATCAGCAGGTCGAGTGTCCCGTCCGGCCCTTCGCCGGCGGGCGTGAAGCGTATCGCGAGCAGCGACAGCACGCCGTCCTTGTCCTTCCGGTCGATGCCGATGGACCGCACCGCGCGCACCCGCTTGAAGGCAACCAGCGCCCGGCGGCGTTCGAAACCCTTGCCGCCCGCCGCCGCCTTTTCCCAGACGAAGCGATTGAGGGCAATGGTGAACACCCCGTGCTGCGCATCCCACGACAGATCGCCCGTCTTGAAGACGGCATCCTGGAGATGCGCGGAGAGGACGGCGAGATCCTCGTCATCCAGCGCCAAAAGCTTGAGACTGTCCATTGTCGTACTTTCCGGCCGTGAGCCTGATCGCGCCCTGGATGCACCCCGGAGGCGCATCTTTTCCAGCAGATAGGACGCGGGCTCCCGGACTGCAACCGCCAGCGGCATTGCAGACCGATTTATCAGTCGCTGACGCGCTCCACATGGGCGCCGCAGCGGGTCAGCTTCTCTTCCAGCCGCTCGAAACCGCGATCGAGGTGGTAGACGCGCGAAACCATGGTCTCGCCTTCCGCCGCAAGCCCCGCGATGACCAGCGAGACGGAAGCCCTGAGGTCGGTTGCCATCACGGGCGCGCCGCGCAGGCGCTGCACGCCCTCGATGGTCGCCGTCTGGCCGGAGAGCGAAATCTTCGCGCCGAGGCGCGCCAGTTCCTGCACATGCATGAAGCGGTTTTCGAAGATCGTCTCGGTAATGTGCGACACGCCGCTCGACTTCGTCATCAGTCCCATGAACTGGGCCTGGAGGTCGGTCGGGAAACCGGGGAAGGGGTCGGTCACGACATCGACCGGCTTGATGCCGGCGCCGTTGCGCACGACGCGGATGCCGCTGTTGGTCGTCGTGATCTCGGCGCCGGCACGGCGCACGGCTTCCAGTGCCGTGTCGAGAAGGCTTGCGTCCGTGCCTTCGAGGATCACGTCGCCGCCGGTCATCGCGACCGCCATGGCATAGGTGCCGGTCTCGATCCGGTCGGGCAGCACGCGATGGCGGGCGCCGGAGAGCTGGTCGACACCTTCGATGGTGATCGTCGCGGTGCCGGCACCCTCGATCTTCGCGCCCATGGCGTTCAGGCACTTCGCGAGGTCCTGGACTTCCGGTTCGCGCGCGGCATTGCCGATGACGGTCACGCCCTTTGCAAGCGTCGCGGCCATCATCATCACATGGGTCGCGCCGACGGAGACCTTGGGGAACGTATAGCGCGCGCCGATCAGCCCGCCTTCGGGCGCCTTTGCATCGATATAGCCACCGTCGATATCGATCCTGGCGCCGAGCGCCGTCAGCGCCTCGATGAAGAGATCGACCGGACGCGTGCCGATGGCGCAGCCGCCGGGCAGCGAAACGCGTGCCCTGCCCTCGCGGGCCAGCAGCGGACCGATAACCCAGAAGCTCGCCCGCATCTTGGAGACGAGTTCATAGGGCGCCGTCGTGTCGACGATGTTGCGCGAGGTGAAGTGGATGGTGCGCGAATAGCCTTCGCTTTG
>CAMPIK010000204.1 GCA_946886325.1 uncultured Shinella sp. | reverse complement strand
GCGCCGACCGGGTCGATCGAACTATCGTTCGAGATGACGGCGATCTTGGCGCGCGAACCCGGATCGCGGGCGACCGACTTGATCTGGATGATGCCGTCGTAGATTTCGGGCACTTCCATGGTGAAGAGCTTGACCATGAACTGCGGATGGGTGCGCGACAGGAAGATCTGCGGACCGCGCTGCTCGCGGCGCACGTCGTAAACGAAGGAGCGCACGCGGTCGCCGTAGCGCATGTTCTCGCGCGGGATCATCTCGTCGCGGCGGATGATGCCTTCGCCGCGACCGAGGTCGACGATGACGTTGCCGTATTCGACGCGCTTGACGGTGCCGTTGACGATCTCGCCGATGCGGTCCTTGTACTCTTCGAACTGGCGGTCGCGCTCTGCCTCGCGCACCTTCTGCACGATGACCTGCTTGGCCGACTGGGCGGCAATGCGGCCGAAGTCCATCGGCGGCAGCGGATCGGCGATGAAGTCGCCGAGCTTGGCATCCGGGTTGCGGTCGCGGGCCAGTTCCAGCGGAATCTGGGTCGAATAGTCCTCGGCCTGCTCGACGACTTCCAGCAGGCGCTGGAGCCGGATCTCGCCGGTCTTCGAATTGATGTCGGCGCGGATGTTCGATTCCGAACCGTAGCGCGAGCGCGCCGCTTTCTGGATGGCGTCGGCCATCGCGGCCAGCACGATCTCGCGGTCGATGACCTTTTCGCGGGCGACGGCATCCGCGATCTGCAGAAGTTCGAGCCGGTTAGCACTGACAGCCATTGTCTCAAGTCTCCATTGTGAAGCCGGGTCTTGCGCTCCGGCGTTGCGAGCGGCGCACCGCTGCGGTCCATCCTCTTGCCCCGCCCTCCAGGCGCGGCACACTCTATCTCTATGCGTCGTCGTCTTCGTCGTTCTGGTTGGCGGCCTGGGCCGCCTTCGCCTTCTTGTCGGCCGTCAGCGCATCACGGATCAGGTCGTCCGTCAGGATGAGCTTCGCCTCCGCCAGCACGGTGAACGGAATGACGATCGTCGGTTCCTCGCCATAGGCGGGCTGATCACGCTCGATCGTGAAACCGTCCGCGTCGGACGCGACGATCTTGCCGCGGAAGCGCTTGCGGTTGTCGACCAGGATCGATGTCTCGCATTTGACGATGTGACCCTGCCAGCGAACGAAATCGGACTTGCGGACCATGGGCCGGTCGATGCCGGGCGACGACACTTCGAGATGATACGCCTTGTCGATCGGATCCTCAACGTCGAGCACCGGCGACACGGCCATCGACACCGCCTCGCAGTCCTCGACCGTCATGGTTCCGTCCGGCCGCTCGCACATGATCTGCAGCGTCGCGCCGTTCTGCGCCAGAAGGCGCACGCGCACCAGCCGGTAGCCGACCTGCTCGATCGCCGGCTCGATGATATCCGCCACGCGGCGATCGAGACCGGTCTCGACGATCAGCCGCGGCTCGTTTGCAATTTCGGTGTCCGTGGTATCAGGCATGTTCTGCCCTCCCCGTCATTCTCGTCATGATGCGCCTGATCGAAGCAACAAAAAAGAGCGGGTCCTCGCGGCCCCACTCTTCATCTGACGATCAAGAATTTGAGCCTGATATAAACTGCATGCCCGCCAATTGCAAGGACCGCGGTTTTCTGCGCTTTGCGACACCGCCAAGGGGACCGGTCGGTCGTCGCATCGACGAGCGAAAGCGAAATTCGCCGGTTACGCTTGTCGCGCCCCGCGCTTCGGCTAGTTTGTCCTGCATACGATCCGCAAGACCCCGCATACGATCCGCAAGACAGTGAGTCCCGCCGTGCCAGACAGACGATCGCCGCTCGCGCCCTTCCGAAACGATACGTTCCGTCTGATCTGGGTGGCAAGCCTCGCATCCAACTTCGGCGGGCTGATCCAGGCGGTGGGTGCGGCCTGGATGATGGCGTCGATCTCGACCTCGGCCAATATGGTGGCGCTCGTGCAGGCCTCGACGGCGCTGCCGATCATGCTCTTCTCGGTGGCGTCTGGCGCGCTTGCCGACAATTTCGACCGGCGCCGCATCATGCTGACGGCGCAATGTTTCATGCTGGTGGTCTCGGCAACGCTGACGCTGCTCGCATGGTACGATCTCCTGACGCCGTGGCTGCTTCTGACCTTCACCTTCCTGATCGGCTGCGGCACCGCGCTCAACAATCCGGCCTGGCAGGCCTCGGTCGGCGACATGGTGCCGCGCGAGGACGTGCCGTCTGCCGTCGCCCTGAACAGCATGGGCTTCAA
The DNA here is from genome assembly GCA_946886325.1 of uncultured Shinella sp. Next base: position 3,215 of record CAMPIK010000204.1, on the reverse strand, counting down.
CATGACGCGCAGCGTCGGCCCGGCGATCGGCGGCGCGATCGTTGCCGCAGCGGGTGCGGCGGCGGCCTTTGCCGTCAACGCCGTCAGCTACTTCGCCCTGCTCTTCGCGCTCTTCCGCTGGAAGCCCGCCATTCCGGCAAGCACGCTGCCGCGCGAGGATTTCGCCCGTGCCGTGACGGCCGGTCTGCGCTACGTCACCATGTCGCCCAATATATTGCGCGTCATGTTCCGCGGCTTTGCCTTCGGTCTGGCGGCAAGCGCCATTCTCTCGCTGCTGCCGCTCGTCGCGCGCGACCTCGTCGCCGGCGGGCCGTTCACCTACGGCATCCTGCTTGGCTGTTTCGGCTTCGGCGCCATCGGCGGTGCGCTGCTCAGCGCGCGGCTGCGCGAGCGGTTCACCGGCGAAACGATCGTGCGCATGGCCTTTGCCGGCTTTGCCGTCAGCGCCGCAATCACCGCGACGAGCACGCTCTCGATCGTGACCGGCGGGGCCTTGCTGATCGCCGGCGCCTGCTGGGTGCTTGCGCTCTCGCTCTTCAACACGACCGTGCAGCTTTCGACGCCGCGCTGGGTCGTCGGGCGGGCCCTGTCGCTCTACCAGACCACGACCTTCGGCGGCATGGCGGGCGGAAGCTGGGTCTGGGGCACGCTTGCCGATACGCATGGCGCGCCGACGTCGCTGTATGTGTCCGCCGGCGTGATGGTTCTCGGCGCGGCGATAGGCCTTCGCTATGCGCTTCCGCAGTTCGAGGCGCTGGATCTTGCGCCGCTCAACCGCTTCAGCGAGCCGAACCTGCCGCTTGACCTCAAACCCCGCAGCGGGCCGATCGTCGTCCTCATCGACTACGAGATCGACGAGGCCGATATTCCGGCCTTCCTGACCGCCATGACGGAGCGCCGCCGCATCCGCATCCGCGACGGGGCCGGCCAGTGGGCGCTGATGCGCGATCTCGAAAATCCCACGCTCTGGACCGAGACCTATCACGTGCCGACCTGGGTGGAATATGTCCGGCACAACCAGCGCCGCACGCAGGCGGATGCGGAGAACGGCGAGCGGCTGCGCCGGCTGCATCGCGGCTCAGAAGGGCCGCGCGTGCACCGGATGATCGAGCGCCAGACGATCCTGCCGCACGACTACGAGCGCTACAAGCAGCAGATGGACATGCACTGACGGTACGGTTCGGCGACCGGCAATTGCCTCAGCGCAGCTTCGCCTTCAGCGAGGCATCCGGATAGCAGGTGGGCTTGAGACCGTTCTTCGCCTGCCATTCCCCGAGGGAACGCCGGGTCTTGAAGCCCGGCAGGCCATCCACCTTTCCGACGTCGTATCCTTGCGCCACGAGCGCCTGCTGCATGGCGAGCACGTCCGAGCGCAACATCTTTCCGACATCGCCCCAGGGTGCCTTGAACGATCCGCCGCCATAGGCGATGCGGTCGGCGAGATTGCCGATGAAAAGCGCATAGAGGTCGGAGTTGTTGTACTCCTTGATGACGTAGAAATTCGGCGTGACGATGAATTCCGGCCCGTGCGTGCCGGCCGGCACCAGCATCATGCCGGATGCGCCGGCCTCATTGCCCGGAAACGCACTGCCGGAGACCCGCGCTATGCCCGTGGAAGCCCAGGCCGAGATCGCCTTCGCCCGGTCCGGTCCTTCCTGCGCACAGGAGACGCCATCGGGGATGGTGACCTCGAAACCCCAGTCGCGGCCCTTCTGCCAGCCTTTGCTCGCGAGATAGTTGGCGATCGAGGCCAGGCTGTCGGGGACCGAGCCCCAGATGTCGCGCCGCCCGTCGCCGTCGAAATCGACGGCATATTTCAGGAAGCTCGTCGGCAGGAACTGCGGCTGGCCGAGCGCGCCCGCCCACGACCCCTTGAGGTCCGCAGCGGATCGGTCGCCGCCATCGACGATATGGAGCGCTGCGATCAGTTCGGTCCGGAACATCGCCTTGCGCGTCGACATGAAGGCCTTGGTGGCCAGCACATCGACCGCCGAATGGGGAATTTTCGCGCGGCCGAAGCCCGATTCGCGGCCCCAGATGGCGACGACGATCGCCGCCGGCACGCCGTAGCGCTGCTCGATCCGGCGGAGCGTCGAGGCATGGGTCGAGGCAAGGCTCCGTCCCGTCGCGGCCAGCCCCTGCAGCCGCTTCTCGGAGAAATAGGGGCCGGGCGAGGAGAATTCGGCCTGGCTCTGCTTGCGGTCGGATTTCGGCGTCGATCCCGGTGGCACGAGGTCCGGCAGGTCCCAGTTGAGCGTCACGCCGCCCATGGCCGCCTTGAAGGTCTTTTCGCTGACGCCGGTCTTCGAAGCTTCCGGCCAGAGATCGTTGGCGATCCAGCTCTGGAACTGGCTTTCGACCTCTGCCCTGGAGGCGGCACCCGCCGTCGTCGAAACAAGGGCAGCGACCCCCGCAACGAACACCCGGGCCAGGACCATCGTGAGCACCCGCAATGTCTTCGCCATGGTCGTCGTCCTCCTCAAATCGCGGTCCGCGCGCGCAGGGCCGCGGTCAGGGTTCCCTCGTCGAGATAGTCGAGCTCGCCGCCAACAGGCACGCCATGCGCAAGCCGCGTGATCTTCACGTCGAGCCCGGCAAGCTGGTCGGTGATGAAATGCGCCGTCGTCTGGCCCTCGACCGTGGCGTTGACGGCGATGATCAGTTCCCGCACCACACCACCCGACACGCGGTCGACCAGTCCGCGAATGTTGAGATCCTCAGGACCGATGCCGTCGAGCGGCGAGAGCGTTCCGCCGAGCACGTGATAGGCGGCGTTCATCGCGCCGGCACGCTCCAGCGCCCAGAGGTCGGAGACGTCCTCCACGACGATGATGACGGACTGGTCGCGCCGTTCGTCGATACAGACGGTGCAGGGATCGATCGTATCGACATTGCCGCAGCAGGAGCAGATGCGCACCTTGCGATGGGCCTCGCCCATGGCATCGGCAAGCGGCCCCAGCAACTGGTCCTTCTTCTTGACGAGATGCAGCGCGGCACGGCGCGCCGAGCGCGGACCGAGGCCCGGCACTTTCGCCAGAAGCTGAATGAGTTTTTCGATTTCCGGTCCGGTGACTCGCTTTGCCATGCGGCGGTTCTAGCCCATATCTGAAGTCAGCGGAATCACCAAAGGACACCAACCGGCATGCCAAAGATCCTCGCAGTCTGTACGGGCACGGCGCAGCCGGTTCCGGGCAAGAGCTTCAAGTCCGGCATCT
>CAMPIK010000203.1 GCA_946886325.1 uncultured Shinella sp. | reverse complement strand
TCGGCCATGCAGACGACGTGGCCGACGTCATCACCTTCCTCGCCTCGAACGACGCACGCTGGACGACGGGACAACGGATCGACGCGACCGGCGGCGCACGACTCTAATCACTATGCCGCCTAACACGGATCAAAGGGCGTCGGGACTTGTCCCGGCGTCCTTTTAGATCGACAGCCCGCCTCCCACAGACAAATCTGCCCTGGCTCTACAGCCGCGCATCCGTGACCCGGACATAGCCCTGCTCGCCATAGGTGAGGATGGCTCGGTCGGCCGTCAGCAGGGTCGCATCCAGGGCCCTTGCCGTCGCGACGATCATGCGGTCGGTGGGATCCGGATGGAACAGGCCGGGCAGGCGTACGCTATCGACGGATATGCCAACCGAAAGTGGGGAGAGCCGAATTCCCGACAGGCCGAGGGCTGCCTCCAGCCATTGCCCGACGTCCCTGCCAAGCGCCAGTCGACCCTTCTCCACCAGCATGGCGATTTCCCAAGGCGTGATGGCGGGCACGAACAGTGCCGTCTCGTTTGCAGCATCCTCGATGAGGCGTCGGGCCTGCGGTCCGAGGCGGTCATCCGCCTGCATGGCCCAAACCAGCACATGCGTATCGAGGACGATCACCGCAGCGCATTCCAGGCGTCGTCCTCAACCGCCGGTGCGAAGGGATCGTCATAGCGCAGAACGCTTCCCCTGAGAGCGCCCACGATGCCGCCGGTCTCGTCCTGCCGGAGCGGCGAGACCATGGCGACCGGCTTGCCGTGCTTCGTCACGATCACGACCTCGCCGTCCTCGCGCATCTCGTCGATCAGGCGAAGGCACTCCGCCTTGAAAGCCGTCGCCGGCACTTGCTTGGTCATTCGATCCACCATTCTGTACGGATGTACAGAATATATAGACAGAAATTCGTCTTTGCAATGTGCCGGCGTGGATCGTCAGTGGCTATCCTTGCCGACGGCGTTCCCGCGACATCCCTTGAGGAAGTCGAGGTCGGCGCCGGTGTCGGCGCCCTCGACATGCTGCTGGTGCAGCCAGGCATAGCCGGATGCCGGAAGCTCGTGGTGCGGCTTCCACGCGGCAAGGCGGCTCGACAGCTCTTCTTCGGAAATGTCGAGATGCAGGCGGCGGTTCGGTACGTCGACCTCGATCATGTCGCCGTTCCTGACGACCGCAAGCGGTCCGCCGACGGCCGCTTCCGGCGAGGTGTGCAGGATGACGGTGCCATAGGCGGTGCCGGACATGCGCGCGTCGGAGATGCGCACCATGTCGGTGATGCCCTTTTTCAGCACCTTCGGCGGAAGGCCCATGTTGCCGACCTCGGCCATGCCGGGATAGCCCTTCGGCCCGCAGTTCTTCATGACCATGATGCAGGTCTCGTCGATGTCGAGGCTGTCATCGTTGATCTTGGCCTTGTAGTCGTCGATATCCTCGAAGACGACCGCCCTGCCCCGGTGCGTCAGAAGATGCGGCGACGCCGCGGACGGCTTCAGCACCGCGCCCTTCGGCGCGAGGTTGCCGCGCAGCACGACGATGCCGCCCGATTGCGTCAGCGCCTTTTCGGCCGGAAGGATCACGTCCTCGTTCCAGTTGACGACGTCCTTGACCTCGTCCCACATGGTTTCGCCCGACACCGTCAGCGCATCCCGGTGCAGCAGACCCGCCTCCCCGAGGCGCTTCAGCACGACGGGCAGGCCGCCGGCATAGAAGAACTCCTCCATCAGGTATTTGCCCGACGGCATCAGGTTGACGATGGTCGGCACGTCGCGGCCGCACCGGTCCCAGTCATCCAGCGTCAGGTCGATGCCGACGCGGCCGGCGATCGCCAGCAGGTGGATGACCGCGTTGGTCGATCCGCCGATCGCCGCATTGGTGCGGATGGCGTTTTCGAAGGCCTGCTTCGTCATGATGTCGGAGGGCGTCAGGTCGTCCTTGACCATCTGGACGATGCGCCGGCCGGTGAGCTGCGCCATGACCTTGCGCCGGGAATCGACGCCGGGAATGGCGGCATTGCCTGACAGCGCCATGCCGAGCGCCTCGGCCATGGAGGCCATGGTGGAGGCGGTGCCCATGGTGTTGCAGGTGCCGGACGAGCGGCTCATCGACGCCTCGGCCTCGAGGAACTCGGCCTGCGTCATCTCGCCGGCCTTCACCATCTCGGAGAATTTCCACAGATGCGTGCCGGAGCCGACGCGCTCGCCGCGGAAATAGCCGTTCAGCATCGGCCCGCCGGTGACGACGATCGAGGGCAGGTCGACGGAGGCGGCACCCATCAGGAGCGACGGCGTGGTCTTGTCGCAGCCGACCAGCAGCACGCAGCCATCCATCGGCTGGCCACGGATCGCCTCCTCCACCGCGAGAGCGGCGAGGTTGCGGTACATCATCGCGGTCGGGCGGAAGGTGTTCTCGGATGCCGAGAACACCGGCACCTCCATCGGAAAGCCGCCGGCTTCCCAGACGCCCGCCTTCACCTTCTCGGCAAGTTCACGCAGGTGGCCGTTGCACGGCGTCATGTCCGACCAGGTGTTGAGGATGCCGATGACAGGGCGACCGTCGAACAGGTCGTGCGGATAGCCCTGGTTCTTCATCCAGCCACGATGATAGATCACGTCGCGGCTCGTGCCGCCGTACCATTCCTGCGACCTCAGCTTGCGCGGCCACTCGGCTTTCTTCTTCATCTCTCGAAATCCCTGAAGGGACCGCCCGAACCGAAGCCGGGCGGCCTGTGTCTCACGCCAGCGTGTAGGCGGTCTTGACGGTCGTGTAGAACTCGCTTGCGTATTTGCCCTGCTCGCGCGGGCCGTAGGACGAGCCCTTGCGGCCGCCGAAGGGCACGTGGAAGTCGACGCCCGCCGTCGGCAGGTTGACCATCACCATGCCGGCTTCCGCATTGCGCTTGAAATGCGTCGCATGCTTGAGGCTCGTCGTGGCGATGCCGGAGGAGAGGCCGAAGGGCGTGTCGTTGGCAACGGCCAGCGCCTCGTCATAGTCCTTCACCCGGATGACCGAGGCGACCGGCCCGAAGATCTCTTCGCGCGAGATGCGCATCTGGTTGGTCGCTTCGGTGAAGAGCGCCGGCTGGAGGTAGAAGCCGGGCGTCTCGCGGTTCAGGAGCTCGCCGCCGAAGGCGAGCGTCGCGCCTTCCTTGCGGCCGATCTCGATATAGTCCGTGTCCTGCTTGAGCTGGCTCTCGTCGACCACAGGGCCGATATGCGTGCCGGCCTTCAGCGCGTCGTCGACGACGATGCCCTTCAGCCGCTCGGTCATCGCGGCGACGAACTTGTCGTGGATGCCTTCCGTGACGATCAGGCGCGAGGACGCCGTGCAGCGCTGGCCGGTCGAGAAGAAGGCCGAGTTGGCTGCGGCCTCGACAGCGACGGTCAGGTCCGCATCGTCGAGCACGACGAAGGGGTTCTTGCCGCCCATCTCGAGCTGGAACTTGCGGTTATGCTCGATCGAGGCGGCGGCGACGCGCTTGCCCGTTCCGGTCGAGCCGGTGAAGGTGATCGCCTGCACGTCCGGGCTGTCGAGCATCGCCTGGCCGACGACCGAGCCCTTGCCCATGACGAGGTTCAGGACGCCCTTCGGCAGGCCGGCGCGGTGCAGGATGTCGACAATCGCCCAGGAGCAGCCGGGCACGAGTTCGGCCGGCTTGAAGACGACCGTGTTGCCGTAGCAGAGCGCCGGCGCGATCTTCCAGGCGGGAATGGCGATCGGGAAGTTCCACGGCGTGATGATGCCGACGACGCCGACGCCTTCGCGCGTGACCTCGACGCCGATGTTCGGGCGGACCGAGGGGATGGTCTCCCCGGCAAGGCGCAAGGCTTCGCCCGCGAAAAAATCGAAGATCTGGCCGGCGCGCACCGTCTCGCCGATGCCTTCGGCGAGCGTCTTGCCTTCTTCGCGCGACAACAGCCGGCCGAGTTCGTCCTTGCGGGCCAGGATCTCGTCGGCGGTCTTCCGGAGAATGGCGTGACGCTCCAGGATGCCGGAGCGCGACCAGGCCGGGAAAGCGGCCTTGGCGGCGGCAATCGCGTTCTTCGCATCCTCGGCGGACGCGCGGGCATATTCGCCGACCACGTCGTTGGTGTTCGACGGGTTGATGTTCTTGATGGCATCGCTGCCGACCCATTCGCCGGCAATCAGGTTCTGGTGGATCGTCATGGGCTCAAGGCCTCCTGTCGTTTCGGGCGGCGCCATGCGCCATCCCGTTGTCGATTACAATTGGCGGATTTCGATCTCTTCTTCGCCGGCGACCGCCAGCGGATTGCGCAGCGGCAGGCCGAAGCCCGTCGCGCCGATTTCAAAGACATCGCCTTCCTCGGTGCGCACCCCGTCGCCGAAGGACAGCGTGGCCGTGCCGAACATATGGACATGAACGTCTCCCGGCGAGCGGAAGAGACCGTATTTGAAGTGGTGGTATTCGAGATTGGCGAAAGTGTGGGACATATTCGCCTCGCCGGAGAGGAAGGGCTTTTCCCAGAGAACCTCGCCGCCGCGCACGATACGCGAGAAGCCGCGGATGTCGTCCGGCGCCGCGCCGACGCGGATTTCCGGGCCGAAGCTTGCCTGGCGCAGCTTGGAATGGGCGAGGTAGAGATAGTTGATCCGCTCGGTGACGTGGTCGGAGAATTCGTTCGAGACGGCAAAGCCGATGCGGAACGGCGTGCCGTCGCTGGCGATGATGTAGATGCCCGCCATTTCCGGCTCCTCGCCGCCGTCGAGCGCGAAGGAGGGCGATGTGAGCGCGGCACCGGGCGCGACCGACTGCGTGCCGTTGCCCTTGTAGAACCATTCCGGCTGCACGCCCTTTTCGCCGGCCTTCGGCTTGCCGCCTTCAAGACCCATGCGGAACATCTTCATCGAGTCCGTCAGCGTCTCTTCGGCCGCTTCCGTCGTCTTCTTGTGCATGGAATCGCGGGTCGCGGCGGAGCCGAGATGCGTGAGGCCCGTGCCGGTCAGGTGCAGATGCGCCGGGTCCGGATGGGTGATCGGCGAGAGCATACGGCCAGCTGCATAGGCGGCCTCAAGATCGACTTCGTCGCCGAGGCCCTTCGCGTCGATCAGGTCCTTCAGCGACTTGCCGCTATCGGCGGCTTCCAGCGCCAGCGCATGCACGCTTGCCGCACCCTTGACCGCGCGGCCCGTGCCGCCCTCTTCCCGCACGACCACGGTGATCGAGCCGTCGGCATTGCCCACCTGCGAAATCAGCATCTTCGTTTCCTTCCTGTGGCTCCGACTCGTCGGTCAAAGCTCCGCTTTTGCCGGGACTTTCGTCACGACACCGGCCGCTTTGCGGCCTTTAGGTTGTGCTGTAGCCAGCCTGGGCCGACCGTTTCCGGTCAGCCCTTGTTCTTGTTGTAGACGTCGAAGAACACGGCGGCGAGCAGCACCAGGCCCTTGATGAGCTGCTGGTAGTCGATGCCGATGCCCATGATCGACATGCCGTTGTTCATGACGCCCATGATGAAGGCGCCGATGACGGCACCCGTGATCTTGCCGACGCCGCCGG
>CAMPIK010000202.1 GCA_946886325.1 uncultured Shinella sp. | reverse complement strand
GTGCCGGCAAGCAGCGTGCCCATGTCGAGCGAGAAGATCGTGGCGTCCGCCAGCGCATCCGGCACCTTGCCCTCGACGATGCGCTTGGCGAGGCCTTCGGCGATTGCCGTCTTGCCGACGCCGGGATCGCCGACATAGAGCGGATTGTTCTTCGAGCGGCGGCAAAGCACCTGGATCGTGCGGTTGACCTCGGCATGGCGGCCGATCAGCGGGTCGATCTTGCCGGTCTTGGCCTTCTCGTTGAGGTTGACGCAATAGGCCGACAGCGCGTCCTGCTGCTTCTTGCCGCCCTCTTCCTGCTCGGGGCCGCTGCCGCGGGCGGGCTTCTGCTCGCTCTCGGGCTCGTCGCTGCCGCGCACCGAGCGCGCCTCGGATGCGCCGGGCCGCTTGCCGATGCCGTGCGAGATGAAGTTGACGGCGTCGTAGCGCGTCATCTCCTGCTCCTGCAGGAAATAGGCGGCGTGGCTCTCGCGCTCGGCGAAGATCGCGACGAGCACGTTGGCGCCGGTCACTTCCTCGCGGCCGGACGACTGGACATGGATCACCGCGCGCTGGATGACGCGCTGGAAGCCGGAGGTCGGCTTGGAATCCTCCTCGTAGCCGGTCACCAGATTGGCGAGGTCGTTGTCGACGTAATCGGTGACGGTCTTGCGCAGCGTCTCGAGGTTGACGTTGCAGGCGCCCATCACGGCGGCCGCATCGGCGTCGTCGATCAGCGCGAGGAGCAGGTGCTCGAGCGTCGCATATTCATGATGCCGCTCGTTGGCAAAGGTCAGTGCCTGGTGGAGCGCTTTTTCAAGGCTGGTCGAAAATGTTGGCACGTTCGTTCCTCATTTCTTTTCCATGACACATTGCAGCGGGTGCTGGTGCTGGCGCGCGAAGTCCATCACCTGTGTCACTTTGGTTTCGGCAACCTCGTAGGTAAAAACGCCACACTCGCCTACGCCGTGATTGTGGACATGCAACATGATCCTTGTGGCCGCTTCGCGGTCTTTCTGGAAAAAACGCTCCAGAATGTGGATCACGAACTCCATGGGCGTATAGTCGTCATTGAGAAGCAGCACGCGATAGAGGCTCGGCTTCTTGGTCTTCGGCTTCGTGCGGGTAATGACGGAGGTACCGCGACCGGGAGTGTCGCCGTTTCCTTCACTGCCCTGCATTCGGACCGGTGTCGCATTCATTCGCATTCATTCCCTGTGATTGCGGCCAGGTCCGGGGATGGGGCCGCAGCGGCGAGGTTTGCCGTCTTCAGACCAACCGTATCTAGTGGTTCGTGCCGCAATTTTAAGGCCCCTGCTTCGCACTGCAATCATAATCGCGTGCCCCCCCTCTTTGAAATAGCGAAATTTCCAAGATAAGGCCGGTCCGAAACGCCGGCGCAAGCTTCGGCAAACGAAAAGGCCGGCCTGCGTCTCCGCAGCCGGCCTCTTGAACCTTTGGACGATCGCGCTGCGTCAGGCGGCAGCGGCGGTCTTGACGGCTGCGGTCGCCTTGGCAACCGGCGCTTCGTAGGGCTTGTAGGCGTCCTTGGCGAGTTCGGCATACATTTCGCCGATCTTGGTCGCTTCGGCGACGTAGCCTTCGTAGGCGGACTTCACATAGGCGGTCTGCAGTTCGAAGGCCGCCTCGACGCTCTTGACGCCGGCGAGCTTTTCGAGATGAGCCATGCTGTCCTCGAAGGACTTCTTGGTGAAGTCGGTCGTTTCCGTGGCGATGGCCTGCATGCCCTTGGTCATCGATGCGTAGCTCTTCATCATCGTGTCCACGGCTTCCTTGCTCTTCTTGTTGGCGTCGTCGAAGTTGATCATTTGGGTCTCCTGTTGCTCCACCCGGAATGGTTCAAACTTATATGCACCGCACAAAAAAGTCAATGTAATGGTGCAACGCAATATTGCCCATTATTTGCAACGGCTTGATGAAATAGTCCGACAAATGGCAGGAAAATTGATGGAAAATCCCTGAAAAACAAAAATCCGGCCCTTGGGAGACCGGATTTGCAACAGATCGGGACGAAGCGGCGATCAGAGATCGATGTCGAGGATCGCCATGGAGAAATTGTAGGACAGTTCGCCGTCCTCGTCATCGCGGAAGATCACGCCGAGGAATTCGTCGGCGAGATAGACCTCAGCCGATTCGTCCTTGCGGGGACGCGCCTTGATGATGATCTCCGGATTGATGTTGCGCTTGAAATAGGCTTCGAGTTTGCGGATCTCTTCGGGTTTCACAGTCTTTCTCCGTCAGCGGTTCGCGTCGGCGCGCTTCTCGCACCTGCAAGGCTGGGTGTAAACCCTCGCGGCCGTGCCGGGACGGCTTTTCCGATCAGATCTCGAAGGCGGCGGATGCCAGAAGCTGGTCCATGGCGCGCGACGGCTCGGAACATCCGGCCTCGCCCACGACCTTCGCCGGCACGCCGGCAACCGTCGTCTTCGGCGGCATGTCCTTCAGCACGACGGAGCCCGCGGCAATGCGCGAGCAATGGCCGATATGGATATTGCCGAGGATCTTCGCGCCCGCGCCGATCAGCACGCCGTCGGCGATCTTCGGATGGCGGTCGCCGCCCTCCTTGCCGGTGCCGCCGAGCGTCACGCCGTGCAGGATCGACACGTTGTCGCCGACCACAGCCGTCTCGCCGACGACGAGGCCGGTCGCGTGATCAAGGAAAATGCCCTTGCCGAGGCGCGCGGCGGGATTGATGTCGGTCTGGAAGACGCTGGACGAGCGGCTCTGCAGATAGAAGGCGAAGTCCCGCCTGCCCTGTCCATGGAGCCAGTGGGCCAGCCGGTGCGTCTGGATCGCATGAAAGCCCTTGAAATAGAGCACGGGCTCCAGGAACCGCGTGCAGGCCGGATCGCGGTCGTAAAAGGCCTGGATATCGACGCGCAGGACCGCCCCCCATTCCGGCCAGTCGGCCAGCATTTCCGAATAGGTCTGGCGCAGCAGGTTCGCCTGCAGGTCCGGATGATCGAGCCGCTCGCAGACGCGGTGGATGACGCTCTCCTCGAGCGAGCGCTGGTTGATGACAGTCGAATAGAGAAAGGCGGCGAGCAGCGGATCGGCTGCGGCCGCGGCACGGGCTTCCTCGCGCAGGCTGTCCCAGATCGGGTCCATCGCCTGGAGCTTGTCGTCCGTCCGCTTGTCGTTCATTGCGACCATCGCCGCTCTCCCCAATTTTCGATCAGGCTCATTCTCGATCAGGCTCGATCAGGCCATGGTCGTCAGCGCAGCCGACAGGAACGCTGCCGGCCTATGCTAAACCGCCATCACTATATAGTGCATTTGCCGCCTCGGCGAAATGGCATCCGCTGACGTCAGTCAGGCGACGTCGGCATAGAACTCCAGAACGGCCTTCTTGAAGACCCGGTCGCCGACGGCGAGCATGTGGTCGCGGTTCGGAATGTCGAGGGCTCTGGCATCCGGCATCAGGGCCGCAAGCGGCCCCGGCGCGCCGGCAATGTCGTCCTTCGTGCCGACGCCGATCAGCGCCGGAACATCGATCTTCGCCATATCGTCCGCCGAAAGCAGGTCGCGCGACGTGCGGATGCAGGCCGCAAGCGCCAGCCGGTCCGATTTCGTCTGGTCGGCAAAGGCGCGGAACATGCGGCCGCGCTCGTGCGTGACATCCTCGAGCGACGGCGCCAGCAGGGCGGCGGCGATCGGATCCCAGTCGCCGACACCCTCGACCATGCCGATCCCGAGCCCGCCGAAGACCACCGAGCGCACCCGATGCGGATGAGCCAGCGCCAGGAAAGCGGTGATCCGGGCACCCATGGAATAGCCGAAGACATGCGCCTCGGCGATGCCGAGATGGTCGAGCAGCGCTGCCGCGTCGTCGGCCATCAGCGGGGTCCGGTAGGCTTCCGGATCGTGCGGCTTGTCGCTTGCGCCGTGGCCGCGATTGTCGAGCGCGACGACGCGGTAGCCGGCATCCCCCAGCGTCTTCAGCCATCCCGGGAAAACCCAGTTGACGCTGGCGCTGGAGGCAAAGCCATGAATCAGAAGGACGGGTTCGCCCGAGGGATCGCCCTCATCGAAATAGGCGAGCGACAGCCCGTCATGGCGGAATTCGGAAAAGCTCGGCGGGTTCAGGTTCATCGCGGGTCCTTCGTCCAGTCTTCTGACGTCGCTCATAAAGGCGTTCTGCGGCGGGCGAAACCGGGAGGCCCCCGATTTCTGCCGTGCAGCGCGGCAATTTGCGACTACACATTTCCTGCGGGCGGCGATAATGTCCGGCGCGAAACGACAGCCACTTAAGACCTCGGAGCATCCCATGGCCGGCCACAGCATTCCCCATTTCCAGAACGACGGCGGACATCCGGTGATCGAGATCGGCGTCAAGGAATTCATGTGCGTCGGCGCATCCGTTCCCTACGACCATCCGCATGTCTTCCTCGACATGGGCGACGAGAACGAGAAGGTCTGCCCCTATTGCTCGACGCTCTTCCGCTTCAACCCGACCTTCAAGGCGACCCAGACCGAGCCGGTCGGCTGCACCTTCACGAATCAGGCCGCGGCCTGACGGCCGCCCTCGCCGTCCCGCTGTGACCGTGCGCGCCGTTGCGATCGTCGGCGCCGGTATTGCCGGCCTGACGGCAGCACTCTGTTTCGCCCGCCGCGGCATTGCCAGCGACATTTTCGAGCAGGCGGAAACGCTCTCCGAGGTCGGCGCGGGCCTGCAGATCTCGCCCAACGCCGCGCGGGTGCTGGACACACTGGGGCTGCTGTCCACGCTGGAAGCGACCTGGTGCGAACCGCAATCCGTCCGTCTGCTGTCGGGCGAGACCCTGCATCCCTTGACCCATGTGCCGCTCGGTGCCGCCGCCCGCAGCCGCTGGAACGCGCCCTATGGCGTGCTGCATCGCGCGACGCTGCAAAAAGCGCTGCTCGACGCGGTCCGCGCGGAACCGCTCTGCGCGCTGACCTTCGGCCGGAGGATCGAACGGGACGACCCGGCGCTTCTGTCGCAGCACACCGGCGCGCGACCCGATCTCGTCATCGGCGCCGACGGTGTCTGGTCGCGCCTTCGGGCCTTCGTGCCCGGTGCGGCGGAGGCGCGTTTTTCCGGCACGATCGCCTGGCGCTTCCTCGTGCCCTTCGACCGGGCGCCGCCCGTACTCGACCGGCGGCATGTCTCGGCCTTCCTGGGTCCCTCCGCCCATCTCGTCGCCTATCCGCTGAACGAGGCGAATGCCTTCAACCTCGTCGCGATCCATCAGGCACAAAGGCCCGGCACGGGCTGGTCGCAGGTTCCCACCGAGGAAAGCCTGCGCCTGCGGCAGGCCGCCTTTTCCGGCTGGAACTCAGCCCTCCTCCGCCTCTTCGACACTGCCGACGCGCCGATGATCTGGCCGCTGTTCGAATGCGGCGATGGTCGCTGGTTCGACGGCCGGCAGACGATCCTCATCGGCGATGCCGCCCATGCGACGACGCCCTTTGCCGCGCAGGGGGCGGCGATGGCGATCGAGGATGCCGCGGAACTCGCCGCTGCGGCTACGGCTAGCGGCGATCTCGTT
>CAMPIK010000201.1 GCA_946886325.1 uncultured Shinella sp. | reverse complement strand
GTGAAGGCCCGCGAATGGATCGACGCGTCGATCGCGATGATCAAGCCCGGCGTCACGACCGACAAGGTTGCTGCCGTCTGGCCGAAAGCCGAGGAATTCGGCTTCCCGAACGAGGATGCCGCCTTCGGCCTGCAATTCGGCCACGGGCTCGGCCTTGCGCTGCACGAGCGTCCGATCATCAGCCGCGCGGTCAGCCTCGAACACCCGATGGAAATCCAGACCGGCATGGTCTTCGCGCTCGAAACCTATTGCCCGGCTGCCGACGGCTTCTCGGCGGCGCGCATCGAGGAAGAGGTCGTCGTCACCGAAACCGGCGTCGAGGTCATCTCGCTCTTCCCGGCCGAAGAACTGCCGATCGCCAACCGCTACTGAACCCTCCCTCGCCGACCCGCGCCGGGTTTCCCGGCCGGGTCTGGCCAACAGACGGGGACCATCGACATGAATGCAGCCGCCGACACGACAAATCACGCCGGGCACAATGCGGAAGACTATCTGCGCATGTACCGCCAGATGGTCCGCATCCGTGCCTTCGAGGACAATGCCAACCAGCTCTATCTCTCGGCCAAGATGCCGGGGCTGACCCATATGTATTCCGGCCAGGAGGCCGTCGCCGTCGGTATCTGCGAGGCGCTGCGCGATACCGACAAGATCACCTCCACCCACCGCGGCCACGGCCATTGCGTCGCCAAGGGCGCCGACTTCCGGGAGATGTTCTGCGAACTTCTCGGCAAGGAGGAAGGCTACTGCCGCGGTAAGGGCGGGTCGATGCACATTGCCGACCAGGCGAACGGCAATCTCGGCGCCAACGCCATCGTCGGCGGCTCGATGGGCATCGCGACCGGCGCCGCGCTGTCGGCGAAGCGCCTCGGGCGGGACGACGTCGCCGTCTGTTTCTTCGGCGACGGCGCCACCGCGCAGGGCCTCTGGTACGAGGTCATGAACATGGCCGCGCTCTGGAACCTTCCGGTCATCTATGCCTGCGAGAACAACGGCTACTCCGAATATACCCGCACCGACGAGATCGCCGCCGGCTCTCTCAAGGCGCGCGCCGAAGCCTTCGGCATCGAGGGCCATCAGGTGGACGGGCAGGACGTGCTTGCCGTCAACACGCTCGCCGCGCAACTGGTCGATCGCGCGCGCCGGGGCGAAGGCCCCTTCTTCATCGAGCTTCTGACCTACCGCTATCACGGCCACCACGTCGGCGACATCAACCGCGAATACTACCGGCCGAAGGCGGAGGAGGCCGAGTGGAAGACGACGCGCGACCCGATCGTCAATTTCGGCGCGTGGCTGGAAGACCAGAAAATCGCCACCGCCGAAGAGCTTGCCGCCATCGGCGACGCCGTCAGGGCGGAAGCGCAGGCGGCCGTGGCCTATGCCGAAAAGGCACCCTACCCCGACCCGTCGGAGGTGGACATGCATGTCTTCTCCGGTGTCCGCCATGCCCTGGAATATGTGTGAGGAGGACGCGCCATGACCCGTGAAATCACATTGTCGAAAGCCGTCAACGAAGCGATTGCCGAGGAGATGCGCCGCGACCCGACCATCTTCCTGATCGGCGAGGACGTCGCGGAAGCCGGCACGCCGTTCAAGGTCCTGTCCGGCCTCGTCGAGGAATTCGGCACCGGCCGCGTCATCGATACGCCGATAGCAGAGCCCGGCTTCATGGGCATAGCCGTCGGCGCGGCGATGACGGGCTCGCGCCCGATCGTCGACCTGATGTTCGGCGATTTCCTCTATCTCGTCATGGACCAGCTCTGCAACCAGGCCGCCAAGACGCATTACATGTCCGGCGGCAAGCTGAAGGTGCCGCTGGTCCTGCGCACCAATCTGGGGGCGACGCGACGCTCGGCCGCCCAGCATTCGCAGTCGCTGCATGCGCTGGTCGCGCATATTCCGGGCCTGAAGGTCGCCCTGCCCTCATCGGCCTATGAAGCCAAGGGGCTCCTGAAGACGGCGATCCGTGACGACAACCCCGTCGTCATCTTTGAAGACAAGCTGATGTACAACGACAAGGCGCCGGTGCCGGAAGAGGAATATCTCATTCCCTTCGGCCAGGCCGCCGTCTTGCGCGAAGGCCGGGACATCACGTTCGTTGCCACCTCCTCCATGGTGCAGGTGGCGCTGAAGGCTGCCGAGGCGCTTGCCGGCGACGGCATATCCGCCGAAGTCATCGACCCGCGCACCATCGTGCCGCTCGACGAAGAGACCATCATCGCCTCGGTGCGCAAGACCTCGCGCGCCATCGTCATCGACGAAGGCCACCAGAATTTCGGCATCACCGGCGAGATCGCCTCGCGCATCTCCGACAAGGCCTTTTACCATCTCGACGCGCCGGTGCAGCGCATGGGCGCGATGGACGTGCCCGTTCCCTTCTCGCCGGCACTGGAGGACCTGACGGTGCCGACACCGTCCGCCGTCGCAGAGCGCGCGCGCAAACTTTTACGCAGGGAGCTTTTCCATGCCGCATGACATCATCATGCCGGCGCTGGGAATGGCGCAGGAAACCGGCAAGATCATCTCCTGGCTGAAACAGCCCGGCGACGCGATTGCGACCGGCGACGTCATCATGGAGGTGGAAACCGACAAGTCCGTCATGGAGGTGGAAGCCCAGGCGAGCGGCTTTCTCACGCGCGTAACGGCGAAGGCAGGCGACGACGTGCCCGTCGGCCAGGTCGTCGCCGTCATCGCCGAAACGCCTGATGTTTCGGAAGACGACACGACACCGGCGGCGGACAAGCCAAGCACCGCCCCGTCCACATCCGGCCAATCCGGCGAAACGCCTCCTGCAGGTGAACGGGTCGCCATGCCGGCGCCCGGCACGCCCCGGGACAGCGGCCCGATCGCAGCCACCCCGGCAGCAACAGCTCAAGACGCCACAGCCAAGGCCGCTGTACCTCCGTCGCCGGACGGACGCATCCTCGCGTCGCCGAAAGCCCGGCGTCTCGCACGCGAGCAGGGGCTCGACCTTGCCCGTCTCGTCGCCCACGGCACGCCGCAGCCCTATCACGTCGCCGATCTGGAAACGCTGCGCGGCCTCCCGTCCCGGACGGAGATGCCGGAGACGCGTCCGGTTTCGATGCCGCTGCACGTGCTGGCCCGTGTCCCCGCAAGCGGTTGCGACGGGTTCATCGACTGGATGAAGCAGGATGGCGGCATCGACATCGCCCCGCGGCTGATCTGGCTGCGTTTCGCAACGGCGGCCTATCGCGAGGCAGCCAATGCCGGCGACGCCCCTCTCGTCGTCGAAACCAGCCGGCGGCAAGTGGCGGACGGCCGCTTCGTCGATGCGGACCGGTCGCGGCTGTCGCAACCGCTCGAAGAAGACGGCGAAACCGCGCCGGCGCTTCTGCTGCGCGATTTCACCGGCACGGCGATCATCTCTGCCAGCGCATCGGCGCGTGAGGCACCGGTCATAACCATCGGGCGCGAACGCGACGAATACGTCATCAGCCTCGACTATCGCGCCGACCAGCTCGACGAAACCGCCGCGTTCGATTTCGTCGACGGCTTTGCCGCAAGGCTTGCCGACCCCTTGCGCCACCTCGTTTGACCGGAGCAGATCCCATGGACCACACCAATCTCTACATCAACGGCGACTGGCGCGAGGGCGCATCCGCGGAGCGGTTCGATGTCGTCAATCCCGCCACGGAGGAGGTCATCGCCTCGGTCGCTTCGGCCGAGATCGCCGATGCCGATGCGGCGCTGGATGCCGCCGAGGCGGCCTTTGCCGGCTGGGCGGCCCGCAAGCCGCGCGAACGCTCCGAGATCCTGCGCAAGGCATGGGAACTCATGACCGCGCGGCTCGACGATTTCGCCCGCCTCATCACGCTCGAAAACGGCAAGGCCCGCGCCGATGCCATGGGTGAAGCGGCCTATGCCGCCGAGTTCTTCCGCTGGTTCGCCGAGGAGGCGGTGCGTGCAGACGGCATGATCGCCCATGCGCCTTCGTCCGGTGCGCGTATCGTCGTGCAGCACAAGCCGGCCGGCATCGCCGTCCTCGTCACGCCGTGGAATTATCCGGCCGCCATGGGAACGCGCAAGATCGCGCCGGCGCTTGCTGCCGGATGCCCCGTGATCATCAAGCCGGCATCGGAAACGCCGCTGACCATGCTGGCGCTGATGCCGCTTCTGGAGGAAGCCGGCGTGCCGAAAGGCCTCGTCAACGTGCTGCCGTCGAAGAGCGCAGGCAGGCTCGTCGATCATATGCTGCACGATCCGCGCGTGCGCGTGGTTTCCTTCACCGGCTCCACCGAAGTCGGCCGCAAGCTCCTGCATTCGGCCGCCGACCTCGTCGTGAAGCCAGCGATGGAACTCGGTGGCAACGCGCCGCTGATCGTCTTCGAGGATGCCGACGTCGACAAAGCCGTGGCGGGCGCCATGCTCGCCAAGATGCGCAATCTCGGCGAGGCCTGCACCGCCGCCAACCGCTTCTACATCCACGAGAAGGTTTCGGACGAATTCACGACGAAGTTCACGGCGGCGATGGCGAAGCTGACGATGGGCAACGGGCTGGAAGACGGCATCGACGTCGGTCCCCTCGTCAATGCCGCGACGCGCGACAAGGTCGCGGCCTTCGTCGACGATGCCGTCGCCAAAGGGGCCAAGGTCGAGCTGGGCGGCATCCGCCCGAACGGCAAGGGCTTCTTCTATCCGCCGACCGTGCTCTCCGGCGTCCCGGAAACCGCCGATTGCGTCCATGACGAAATCTTCGGCCCCGTCGCGGCGCTCCAGACCTTCCGCGACCAGGAGGATGTCATCCGGCGCGCCAACGACACCGAATACGGCCTCGTCGCCTATGTCTTCTCCGAGAACATGAAGCGGGCGATGCAGGTCTGCGAGCGACTGGAATACGGCATGGTCGGCCTCAATCGCGGCCTCGTCTCCGATCCGGCAGCCCCCTTCGGCGGCGTCAAGCAATCCGGCCTCGGCCGCGAGGGCGGCCACGAAGGCATGCTCGAATTCATGGAGACGCAGTATATTTCTGCGGAATGGTGACGATGACCGGAGCCAAGGACTATATCGCAAGTCCCGCCGTCGTCGCCTATGCCGGCCGGCAGGGCATCGACCTCGCGGACGTCGCACGCAGGAGCGGACGCACCACGCTGGCGCGTGAAGACATCGACAATCACATAGGCAATGACCACGTCAAGGCGGCCGGCGGAGCCGATGACAGCCGCTTCTGGACCGTCGATCATGCCGCTTTCGGCCCCGTCAGCCAGCAGCCGATGTCGCGCATCGCCAAGGTGGCAGCCGCCAATCTCTCGGCCGCCAACCGGATGATCCCGCAGGTCACCCATCACGACCGGGCCGACATGCGGTCCGTCGAGGCCTTCCGCCAGCGCCTGCGCCCGGAAGGCGAAAAGCGCGGCGTCCGCCTGACGGCGCTCTCCTTCCACGTGATGGCACTCGCCCGATGCCTTCGCGAGTTCCCGCTTTTCAACAGCTCGCTCAGTGCCGACGGCGAGACGCTGATCCTCAAGCACTATGTGCATGTCGGCATCGCCGTCGATACGCCGCATGGCCTCGTCGT
>CAMPIK010000200.1 GCA_946886325.1 uncultured Shinella sp. | reverse complement strand
CCGTCGTCGTGCCCGCCAAGTTCCCGAACCTGCTGGTCAACGGCGCGGGCGGCATTGCCGTCGGCATGGCGACCAACATTCCGCCGCACAATCTGTCGGAGGTCATCAACGGCTGCATCGCGCTGATCGACAACCCGGCGATCGAACTGCTGGAGCTGATGCAGATCATTCCGGGGCCGGATTTCCCGACTTCGGCGCTGATCCTCGGCCGCTCCGGCATCCGCCAGGCCTACGAGACCGGCCGCGGCTCCGTCATCATGCGCGGCGTTGCGCGTGTCGAGCCGATGCGCGGCGACCGCGAGCATATCATCATCACCGAGATCCCCTATCAGGTGAACAAGGCGACGATGATCGAGAAGATGGCCGAACTGGTGCGCGA
Organism: uncultured Shinella sp.; assembly: GCA_946886325.1. Next base: position 5,195 of record CAMPIK010000200.1, on the reverse strand, counting down.
GAAGCGCATCGAGGGCATCTCGGATCTGCGCGACGAGTCCGACCGCGAAGGCTACCGCGTCGTCATCGAGCTGAAGCGCGACGCCAATGCCGAGGTCATCCTCAACCAGCTCTATCGCTACACGCCGCTGCAGACCTCCTTCGGCTGCAACATGGTGGCGCTGAACGGCGGCAAGCCGGAGCAGATGACGCTGCTCGACATGCTGCGCGCCTTCGTCGCCTTCCGCGAGGAGGTCGTTAGCCGGCGTACGAAATACCTGCTGCGCAAGGCGCGCGAGCGCGCCCATGTGTTGGTCGGTCTCGCCATCGCGGTCGCCAACATCGACGAGATCATTGCGCTGATCCGCAATGCGCCTGATCCGCAGACTGCCCGCGAGCAATTGATGACGCGGCGCTGGCCGGCCCATGACGTCGAATCGCTGATCCGGCTGATCGACGATCCGCGCCACCGGATCAATGACGACCTCACCTACAACCTGTCGGAAGAGCAGGCGCGCGCCATCCTCGAACTGCGTCTTGCCCGCCTGACGGCGCTCGGCCGCGACGAAATCGGCGACGAACTCAACAAGATCGGCGACGAGATCAAGGATTATCTCGACATTCTCGCGTCGCGCATCCGCATCATGTCGATCGTCAAGCAGGAACTCGAATCCGTCCGCGACGAATTCGGCACGCCGCGCCGCACCCAGATCGTCGAAGGCGGTCCGGATATGGAAGACGAGGACCTGATCGCCCGCGAGGACATGGTCGTCACGGTCTCGCATCTCGGTTACGTCAAGCGCGTGCCGCTCGCCACCTACCGGGCGCAGCGTCGCGGCGGCAAGGGCCGCTCCGGCATGGCGACCCGGGACGAGGATTTCGTTACCCGGCTATTCGTCGCCAATACGCATACGCCCGTCCTGTTCTTCTCCTCGCGCGGCATCGTCTACAAGGAGAAGGTCTGGCGGCTGCCGATCGGCACGCCGCAGTCGAAGGGCAAGGCGCTCATCAACATGCTGCCGATCGAAAACGGCGAGCGCATCACGACGATCATGCCGCTTCCCGAGGACGAGAGCACCTGGGAAAACCTCGACGTCATGTTCTCGACGACGCGCGGTACGGTCCGGCGCAACAAGCTCTCCGACTTCATCCAGGTCAACCGCAACGGCAAGATCGCGATGAAGCTCGACGAGGGCGACGCGATCCTGAATGTCGAGACCTGCACGGATCTCGACGACGTGCTGATGACGACGGCGCTCGGCCAGTGCATCCGCTTCCCGGTCGATGACGTCCGGGTCTTTGCGGGCCGCAACTCGGTCGGCGTCAGGGGCATCTCGCTCGGCGCCAATGATCGCATCATCTCCATGACGATCGTCAGCCATGTCGCGGCGGAACCCTGGGAGCGCGCGGCCTATCTCAAGCGCTCGGCGTCCGAAAAGCGGGCGGTCGGCGTCGACGAGGACGATATCGCTCTGGTCGGCGAAGAGGTCGGAGAACTGGGCGAACTCTCCGAGGAGCGCTACCAGGAACTGAAGGCGCGCGAACAGTTCGTGCTGACGGTCTCCGAAAAGGGCTTCGGCAAGCGCTCGTCCTCCTACGACTTCCGCACCTCCGGCCGCGGCGGCAAGGGCATCCGCGCCACCGACACGTCGAAAACCGGCGAGATCGGCGAACTGGTCGCTGCCTTCCCGGTCGAGGACAAGGACCAACTGATGCTCGTCTCCGACGGCGGCCAGCTGATCCGCGTGCCGGTTGACGGCATCCGGATTGCCAGCCGCGCGACGAAGGGCGTCACGATCTTCTCGACCGCCAAGGACGAGAAGGTGGTGTCCGTCGAGCGCATCAGCGAACCTGAGGGCGACGAGGACGTGGTGGACGGCGAGGAGATTGTGGCTCCGGATGGCGAAGCGCCGCCGACGGACCCCGCCGTCGAATAAGCTCAAAGGCGAATGAGAGAACAAGCAAAGCCGGCGCCCCTCAGGTGCCGGCTTTTTTCTTTGGCAATCGTCCCACATTGCTGGTTGTGCCGCTAACCCAAGCGAATGAAATCGTTGGCTCATACGTCTTCTTCCTTGCAACCATTCGGTTCGGGCGAGGGGCGCAATGAAACGATGGACGAGACGCGGGCTGCTGGCCGGCGCCGCAGCCCTTGCGGGTGCCGCGGCGGGCCGGTTCCTGCCGCCGCCGGCGAGCGATTCCGGGCCGGCCTTTCCGGTGCTGCCGGAAGTCGGCGAGGACGAAGGCCTCATTCTCAACGATGCCAGCGAATTGTCGCCGGTGCATGTGGCCCGTCATGTCACGGATGCCGGCGATCCCGGCGATCCGATGGTGGAGCGGATGCGGGCCTTGCTGGCGGAGGCGCGCGCAAGCGGCCAGGCGGTTGCCCCGAGTGCGGCGCGCCATTCGATGGGCGGGCAGAGCCTGCCGACGCGCGGGCTCGCGATCACGCTCCAACAGGAATGGCTGGAGGCGGATGTGGCCGCCCGGACCTATCGCGTTGCGGCCGGCACGCGCTGGTCGACGGTGATCGCCCGTCTCGACGAGATCGGCTTTTCGCCCGCTGTCATGCAGTCGAACAACGATTTCGGCGTCGCCAGCACCTTCGCCGTCAATGCGCATGGCTGGCCCGTGCCGTTTTCCGGCTGCGGCGCGACGGTGCGCTCGCTGCGCATGCTGCTTGCCGACGGCACGCTCGTCACCTGTTCGCGCACGGAAAACACCGATCTCTTCCGCCACGCGATGGGCGGCTACGGGCTCTTCGGCATCATCACCGATCTTGAAATGGACATGGTGGAGAACCGCCGGCTTGAGCCCACGTTCGAGCGATTGGCCGGCGCGGACCTCGGATCGCGCTTCGCGACCCTTCTCGCGACCGACAAGACGATCGGCATGGCCTATGGCCGTCTCGACGTCTCGCTCGATCGGTTCTTCGAAGACGGGCTGCTGGTCACCTATCGCCCGGCCGCCGACCAGTCCGACCTGCCGCGGGCGAGCGGTTCCGGCTTCGTCAGCCATGCGTCACGCGCGATTTTTCGCGCGCAGACGGGCTCCGATCTCGCAAAACACCTGCGCTGGTGGACGGAAGCCGACATCGGTCCGGCGATCGCGAACGCCGCGACGCGCAATACACTGATGAACGAGCCGGTTATCACGCTCGACGACCGCGATCCCTTCCGCACCGATATCCTGCACGAGTATTTCGTGGCACCCGAACGCTTCGGCGATTTCGTCGCGATGTGCCGGGCGGTCATCCCGGCCTCCTACCAGCAATTGCTGAACATCACGCTGCGTTATGTTGCGGCCGATCGCGACAGCGTGCTTGCCTATGCGCCGGAACCGCGCATCGCCGCCGTCATGCTGTTTTCGCAGGAAAAGACCATGCGCGCGGAATCCGACATGGCGCGCATGACGGGCGAGTTGATCGACGATGTGCTCGCCATCGGCGGCTCCTATTATCTGCCCTACCGGCCGCATGCGACATTCGCGCAACTGCAAAGCGCCTATCCGGCCGCCGCCTCCTTCGCCACCTTCAAGCGGGACGTGGACAAGGCGCTGGTTTTCCGCAATCAGTTGTGGGACGGCTACTTCGCCCGGTTCTGATAGGGTCACCATGTCGAAACTCCGCCTCATCGCCGCCGGCTATATGGTTGCGCTGCTGATCGCCGCCTCGCTCAATTATGTTCCCGGCCTGACGGATGCCGAGGGCAGGGCCTTCGGCATTTTCGCGCTCGACATCTATGATGACAGCCTGCATGTGGCGTCAGCACTCTGGGCCGGCATTGCGGCCTTCCTGTCGGCAAAAGCGTCGCGCATCTTCCTGTTCTATTTCGGCATTCTCTATTTTCTCGACGGCCTGCTGGGGCTTGCGACGGGGTCGGGCTTTCTCGATCTCGGCATCGTCAACTACGGCATCCTCGATCTCGATTTCACGTTCAAGATCATGGCCAACCTGCCGCATCTGCTGCTCGGCGGCTTTGCCTTCCTGTCCAGCCGCATCTTTGCCGGTGAGATCAGGTGATGCGCCGGCTTTTCAAGCTGTTGAAATGGGCGCTGGCAGCAGTCGTTCTCCTTGTGATCGGGCTGATGCTGCCTGTCGGCTATGTCGAGGCCTTCTGCCGGGGCGAGCCGCAGCCGGACACCTATCAGCCTGTTATCGCCGATCCCGAATGGCAGCGTCGCGAGGCGAACAGCTACCTGACCTATCCGGAATGGCATATCGTCTTCGCCTATGACGGTCTCGCATCCGTGCTGGAAACCAGCGACGAACACGCGTTCGGCTATCTCCAGAGCATCTTCGGCTTCTGGCAATCCACCTGTGCGCTCACCAATGTGGCAGACCGGCACGGCGGCGCCGATGGCGCGACGCGCACGATGGTGCACACGATCGGCGTCAGCTTCACCCTCGAAATGCTGGCCAAGGCGGCCTACGAGGAGACGGCCGGGCGCTTCTTCGCCTGGCTGCGCGGACCGGAAAAATCGCCGCAGGACATCGTTTCCGCCCGCATGGCGGCGGATTATGCGGCCTTCCTGCGGCAGACGCCGTGGTATCTCTACGATTTCGCCGGCCAGACGACGGCGCTCTGGGCCGCGCCCCTGTCGCGCCCGCTGCGCGGCTGGGAGCGGCGGCTGGCGCTGGGAGCGGAGTGGACGGCGAAACAGGGCTATGCCGGGCTGATCGAGGGTGCCGTTGCCGCCACCGGCGAGGCCAAGCTGAGCATTCGCTCGGTCGTCTCCGGCGTCGATGGCGCGGGGCTCGCGGCGATCGACGGTGTCACGGTCATGCCCGGCGAGGCCGGCCGCACCGTCATCGAGACCCCGCGTTATGCCCGCTTCACGCGCATCCTCGCCGCCATCGTCGCGCGCGGCGGCACGATCGTCGAAATCGCCGGCAATGACGAGATCATGGTCTCGGCAACCGTCCCGCACGGAACGGCCTATGACGGTCCCGGAACGCTGATGCTGCGCCTGCCGCGCACCGGATTTGACGGCGAGCGCCTGCTGCTGACGGTCAACATGGCGGAACTGACGGAACTTCTGGCCCGGGCGCGCATCGGCGATCCCGGCATCGAGCACGTTTTCGACTATTGAGGCGATGGATGTGTTTGCGACCGCGCTGAAGGGCCTGAAGATCGTCACGGTCCTGGTGATGCTGTTCCTGGCGTCGCAGGCGCTCGCGGTTCTGACCCTGTTTTTCAGCGGGGAGGCGGGAACCGCCCT
>CAMPIK010000199.1 GCA_946886325.1 uncultured Shinella sp. | reverse complement strand
CCGGTGCGTGGCGGCGCCGTGCTCGCCACCGATCCGGAGGGCACCAATGTCGTCGGTACCGTCACCTCGGGCGGCTTCGGCCCGTCCTTCGAAGGCCCGGTCGCGATGGGCTACGTCTCCGCGAACCTCACCGCAACAGGCACGGCGCTCTTTGCCGGCGTGCGCGGCAAATTCCTTCCGGTGACGGTAGCAGCCCTGCCCTTCGTCGCCAACACGTTCAAACGCTGACCAGAAAGGTTCGTCATGCTGAAATTTACCGAAGAACACGAGTGGCTGAAGATCGAGGGCGACGTGGCGACCGTCGGCATCACCACGCATGCGGCCGAACAGCTCGGCGACCTCGTCTTCGTCGAACTGCCCGACGTCGGCGCGACCTTTTCCAAGGGCGGCGACGCGGCAACGGTCGAGTCTGTCAAGGCCGCCTCCGACGTCTACTGCCCGCTCGATGGCGAGATCGTCGCGGTCAACGAGGCGATCACCGCCGACCCCTCGCTCGTCAACAGCGACCCGCAGGGCGCCGGCTGGTTCTTCAAGCTGAAGCTTGCCAATCCGGCCGACGCCGACGCGCTGATGGACGAAGCCGGCTACAAGGAGCTCGTCGGCTGATGAACCTGCCCAAGGATTTTACCTTCACCGACTACCAGCCCTACGACTTCGCCAACCGCCGCCACATCGGCCCCTCGCCGAAGGAGATGGAGGCGATGCTGAAGGTCATCGGTTATGACAGTCTCGACGCGCTGATCGACGACACGGTGCCGAAATCGATCCGCCAGGACAAGCCGCTCGAATGGGGCGCGCCGATGACGGAGCGCGAGGCGCTCGACAAGCTGCGCGAGACGGCCAACAGCAACCGCAAGCTCGTCTCGCTGATCGGCCAGGGCTATTACGGCACGATCACGCCGCCGGTCATCCAGCGCAACATTCTCGAAAACCCCGCCTGGTACACGGCCTATACGCCCTACCAGCCGGAAATCAGCCAGGGCCGGCTCGAAGCGCTGATCAACTACCAGACGATGGTCTGTGACCTCACGGGCCTCGATATCGCCAATGCCTCCCTGCTCGACGAGGCGACCGCGGCCGCCGAAGCCATGGCGATGGCCGAGCGCGTGGCGAAGTCGAAGGCGACCGCCTTCTTCGTCGACGAGAACTGCCATCCGCAGACGATTGCGCTCCTGAAGACCCGTGCCGAGCCGCTCGGCTGGTCGATCGTCACCGGCGATCCCTTCGCCGATCTTGAGCCGGCGAACGTCTTTGGCGCGATCTTCCAGTATCCCGGCACCTACGGCCATGTGCACGACTTTACCGACGTCATCGCGGGGCTGCACGCGGCCGGCGCGATTGCCGTCATGGCGGCCGATCCGCTGGCGCTGGCGCTTTTAAAGTCGCCGGGCGATATGAATGCCGATATTGCTGTCGGTTCGACGCAGCGCTTCGGCGTGCCGGTCGGCTATGGCGGGCCGCATGCCGCCTACATGGCCGTCAAGGACGCCTACAAGCGCTCGATGCCCGGCCGTCTCGTCGGGGTCTCGGTCGATGCGCGCGGCAACCGGGCCTATCGCCTGTCGCTGCAGACGCGCGAACAGCATATCCGCCGCGAAAAGGCGACCTCGAACATCTGCACGGCGCAGGTGCTGCTGGCCGTCATGGCCTCGATGTATGCGGTCTTCCACGGCCCGCAGGGCATCAAGGCGATCTCGCAGAGCGTGCACCAGAAGACGGCCCGCCTCGCGCTCGGCCTCGAAAGGCTCGGCTATACGGTCGAACCGGCCGCCTTCTTCGACACGATCACCGTGCATGTCGGCAAGCTGCAGGCGATCATCCTGAAGGCCGCGGTCGCCGAAGAGATCAACCTGCGCAAGATCGGCGACGACCGCGTCGGCATCAGCCTCGACGAACGCTCGCGGCCGGTGACGCTGGAGGCCGTCTGGCGCGCCTTCGGCGGCGACTTCAAGGTCTCCGACTTCGAAGCCTCCTACCGGCTGCCGGAAAAACTGCTCCGCACCAGCGAGTACCTGACCCATCCGATCTTCCACATGAACCGGGCGGAAAGCGAGATGACGCGCTATATCCGCCGGCTGTCGGACCGGGATCTGGCGCTCGACCGCTCGATGATCCCGCTCGGCTCCTGCACGATGAAGCTCAACGCGACGGCCGAGATGCTGCCGATCACCTGGCCGGAGTTTGCCGAAATCCATCCCTTCGTGCCGGCCGACCAGGCGAAGGGCTACCGCCACATGATCAGCGATCTCGCCGACAAGCTCTGCCAGATCACGGGCTATGACGCGGTCTCCATGCAGCCGAATTCGGGCGCGCAGGGCGAATATGCCGGCCTTCTGACGATCCGCGCCTATCATCTGGCAAACGGCGATGCACATCGCGACGTCTGCCTGATTCCGACCTCGGCGCATGGCACCAACCCCGCATCGGCCCAGATGGCGGGCATGAAGGTCGTCGTCGTCAAGGTCAGCGACAACGGCGATATCGACATGGACGATTTCCGCGCCAAGGCGGAAAGCCACGCGGACAACCTCTCCTGCTGCATGATCACCTATCCCTCGACGCACGGCGTCTTCGAGGAGAACGTGCGCGAGGTCTGCGAGATCGTGCACCGGCACGGCGGCCAGGTCTACATGGACGGCGCCAACATGAACGCCATGGTCGGCCTTGCGCGGCCCGGCGACATCGGCTCTGATGTCAGCCATCTCAACCTGCACAAGACCTTCTGCATCCCGCATGGCGGCGGCGGGCCGGGCATGGGACCGATCGGCGTCAAGGCGCATCTCGCGCCGCATCTTCCCGGCCATCCGGAAGTCGCGGGTCTCGGCGAGACGGGCGCGGTCTCGGCCGCCCCCTTCGGCTCGGCCTCCATCCTGCCGATCTCCTGGAGCTACTGCCTGATGATGGGCGGCGCCGGGCTGACGCAGGCGACGAAGGTCGCGATCCTCAACGCCAACTATATCGCCGCGCGGCTGAAGGGCGCCTATGACGTGCTCTATGCCTCGAAGAAAGGCCGCGTCGCGCATGAATGCATCATCGACACGCGCCCGCTCGTCGAGAGCGCCGGCGTGACGGTGGACGATGTCGCCAAGCGGCTGATCGACTGCGGCTTCCATGCGCCGACGATGAGCTGGCCGGTTGCCGGCACGCTGATGATCGAGCCGACCGAATCGGAGACCAAGGCCGAGCTCGACCGCTTCTGTGACGCCATGCTGGCGATCCGCGAGGAGGCACGCGCCATCGAGGACGGGCGGATGGACAAGGTCAACAATCCGCTGAAGAACGCCCCGCACACGGTGGAAGACCTCGTCGGCGACTGGGACCGGCCCTATTCACGCGAGCAGGCCTGCTACCCGCCGGGCGCCTTCCGGGTCGACAAATACTGGTCGCCGGTCAACCGCGTCGACAATGTCTATGGCGACCGCAACCTCGTCTGCTCCTGCCCGCCGCTGGAGGACTATGCCGAAGCAGCCGAGTGAGGCATTGCAAGACGGGACCCCGGTTCACGCGAGCCGGGGTCTGCCCTTCTTCATGAGTTTAAGCGTTCAAAAGGTCAGGGCGTCACGGCCACGTCGACCCAGAAACGGGTGAACCCTTCGGCGAAGGCGCGATAGCCGTTGAGCGACGAGGGCTTGACGGCATAGGCGTTGGCGCCACTTTCGTAGGCGCGGTTGACGTCGGTGACATTGGACGAGGACGACAGCATGATGACGGGCGTCAGCGCTGTCCGGAGCCGCGTCCTTAGCCGGCGAAGCAGTTCCACCCCGTCGGTTCCCGGCATGTTGATATCGAGCAGGATATAGTCGAACTGTTCGGTTTCCAGCCGGTCGCTCGCGGCCTCGGCATCGTCGACATGGGTCACATCAAGGCTGCTGCCCGTTTCGGAAAAGGCGCGAAGCACGAAACGCGCATCGACGACATCATCGTCGATCACCATCAGCTTTTTTGCCTGATCTCCCATGGCCGTTCCGCCCTACTCACGGACAGTATTGGAAACGCTACGATGAAGCGTGCGCCCGGAGCATAGTCCGTGTCAAGGGTGATCACCGCGTTGTGACTTTCCGCAATCCGCTTGGCGATCGCAAGACCGATGCCGGTGCCCTTGTAGGTGCTTTCATCGCGGTGAAGACGTTGAAAAACCTCGAAGATGCGGCCGGCGCGACGAATATCGACGCCGATTCCCTTGTCCTCCACGACGAATTCGACCGCATCTGCGGTCTCCCGCGCATAGATGCGGACGCAGGGCCGCTCGCCGGGCGCATGGTATTTCAGCGCGTTGCCGATCAGGTTCTGCGCGAGCCTGACGAGCAGGTCCGCGTCGCCGTGCACTTCCGGCAGCGGGCCGAGATCGATCTCCGCGTCGGCCTCCAGAACGTGGCTTTCGAGCAGCAGCAAGGCCTCGTCCACGACGAAGCGCAGATCGACGGGCAGGAGGACGATTTCCCGGTGGGCGATCTGCGAGAATTCGAGCAGGCTCTCGATCAGCCGCGTCATGCGCTGGCTGCTGGTCTGGATGTGCCCGGCATAGAGCGGCAGGTCTTCCAGACGGTCGCGCTGGAAGTCATCGACCAGCATTTCCGAGAACATCGAGAGATGGCGGAGCGGCGCCTTCAGGTCGTGCGACACCGTTGCCGTGAACTGGTCGAGCGCCTGGTTCTTGCGCTGCAGTTCCTCGTTCTGCCGGGAGACATGCAGCTCCTGCGCCTTCGCTTCCGTGATGTCGCGCCCGACGACGAGGAAATCCATCAGGCACTCGCCGTCGAAGATCGCCGTTACGTCCCATTTGACCCACATGCCCGAACCATCCGGCAAGACCTGCAGAATCTCGCGCGAATTGGTCGGTTTCTCGCGGCTGAAGGCGGCGAGACTGGCGATCGTGCGTTCGTGGAATTCGGCGGGCACGAGTTTCAGGATGTCCATCCCGATCATCGCCTCGCTGCTGAGGCCGTAGATCGCGGCATAGCGCTCGTTGCAGAACCGGATGATGCGGTCCGGGGTGAAGCGGCAGATCATGTTGGGCATGTTCTGCAGGAGCGACAGATATTCCTTGCGCTTTGCCTCCAGCGCCAGTTCGGCGCGCTTGATCTCGGTGATGTCGAGCCTGAGCGCGACGATGTCGCCGTCCTCCGTGACGTGGCTTTCCGAGCGCATCCAGCGGTCCTCGCCGAAGGCGAAGACGGCACCGCCCGAATCGGGGTGTCGGTGATCGGAAAGCCGGTCGGCCACCCATGCCTCGGCCTCCGGCGTACCGTCCCGAATGTCGGGGTAGACGCCGAGCCGGATATTCTCCCGTACGATGCTTTCCAGCGTGGCGCCGACACGGACGGCATGGCGCGCCGGGCCGCAGCGATCGCGGAAAGCCTTGTTGAACATGACGAGCCTTTCGTCACGGTCGAAGATTGCGAAGCCTTCCGGGATCGTATCGAGCGCCGAACTGATACGGTTGCCGAGAATGAGATTTTCGCCGTGACTGCCACCGGACAGCAGGCTGCGCAGCAGGATGGCATGGGCGCCGGCTGGAGAACCGGGTTCCAGCGCGATCACATGCGCGGTCGCCTCGAAGACGCTGCCGTCCGA
>CAMPIK010000198.1 GCA_946886325.1 uncultured Shinella sp. | reverse complement strand
ACGAAGACATGCACGCCGCGCTCCAGCGCCTGGCGGGCAAGCTTCGGATAGACGGTCGGGCCGACGGCCATGACGACCGCATCCAGCGTCTCGCGCTCCAGCATCGCGACCATGTCGCCATAGGCCGCCTCCGCGCCGGCGGCGCGAAGGGTCGCTTCGGCGCGGTCGGCGTCCGGATCGCACACGGCGACGACATCGATACCCGCCATCTTCATGGCGGGAACGAGTGCCGCATTGGCAAACGCGCCGCAGCCGACTAAACCGATGCGCAAGCGCGCCTGCATCATTCTATTGATCCTCCGCGTTTCGAGGCACCTCCACCTCAGAAAACGTTTTTCGAAAAACGGTTTCTGTTCTCTGATTACCGCTCGATGACAGGCCTGTCAACGTTCCTTTTCGACTATTTCCGTGCCTGATTCTGGGCTACAGTGTCGCAAGCCGAACAATACTCCGCTTCGGAAAAATCGGTTTTGCAACTGGAGTTTGAGGATTTGCCGGACAAGGGTCGAATTACCATCAGGGACGTGGCGGCCGCCACGGGTCATGCCGTTTCCACCGTGTCGAACGCGCTCGCCGGCAAGCGGCACGTCAACGAGGAGACGCGCCAGCAAGTCAAGGAAGCGGCTGAACGGCTGGGCTACCGTCCGTCCGCCGTCGCCCGCTCGCTGCGCATGAAGCTGAGTTCGACGATTGGCGTGCTCGTTCCCGATGTCAGCAACCCGGCGATCCCGGAATTCATCCGCGGCATCGACGACGTCGCCGTGCGCGAGGGCTGCACGATCCTCCTGTGCAACACCGACGAGCTGCTCGAGCGGCAGGTCAGCCAGATGCAGACCCTGCTCGACCGGCAGGTCGACGGCATGATCCTGATTTCCCAGCATTGCGACGCGCCTGAGGTCCGCAAGCTGCTCGACGGCAAGACGCCCTTCGTGCTGATCCAGCGGCGCAGCGAGCGCTATCGCGACGACTATGTCGGCTCCGACAACCTGCAGGGCATGCGCGACAGCGTGACCTATCTGCACGAACTCGGCCACCGGCGGATCGGTCTCGTGACGGGTCCCGCATCCTCCAGCACCGCCCAGGAGCGTCTCGAAGCCTTCGAGGCAACGATCGCCGACCTCGGCTGCGACGAGGACCCGGACCTGATCTTCCGTGGCGACTATACGGTCGAAGCGGGCTTTGACGCGATGCATCACTTTGCCGGCCTCTCCAACCGCCCGACCGCGCTGATCGCCAGCAACGACATTGCGGCCCTCGGCGTGCAGGATGCGGCGAGCGAACTGGGGCTTTCGATCCCGGATGACATCTCTTTGCTCGGCTGCGACGACATCCAGATCGCCGGGCTCCGGCGCATCAACCTTTCGACGCTTCGCCTGCCGAAACGCGAGATGGGCGCGTCGGCTGCGGATCTCCTGATGCGCCGTATCCATTCCAAGCGGCCGCCGACGCCGCGCGAAATCATCATCCCGACAAAGCTTGTGACGCGCGGGTCCTGCGCCCCGCCGGCCGGACTTGCCGACACAAAAAGGCCGGCGATCCGCCGGCCCCTCGTCTCCCCGGGCTGACGCCAAAGCGCCGGCCGGTTTTCTATGCCTCAGCGCGCCAGAGCGGCCGACAGTTCCTTGATCGCCAGCATGCCCGGATCGTCCTGACCGATCGTCTGGTCGCCGAACATGCGGGCGCGACCGATGCGGTTCGGCTTGCCGCGGAATTCGTCGAGCGCCGCGCCGGCAGCGCCCGCCGCCACATTTGCCGCCTCCTCCGTCGAACCGACGCCTTCGAGTGCCCTGGCAATCGCATCGAGGGAATCGAGCACGGTCTTGTCGCCAAGAGAGGCGCCCCCGCGCGCGATCATCGCGTCACGGGCCTTGGCGATCAACGCGGACAACTCGCCGGCTTCGATCGTCTCGCGCCCTCTCGATTCACGCGAGACCGCGAGCAGTCCGGTCGCAAACAGCGTGCCGAGGCTCGAGCCGGTTGCGATGCTCGCCGCCTTGGCAAGCTGGCTGAGTGCCGCGGCAGGTTCGGCCGCGCCGGAGAGGTCGGTCTCCGCCATCTTGCCGATCACACGGGCCAGCATGCCGCCGGTGTCGCCGTCGCCGAGCTTGGCGTCGGCCTCGTTCAACACCTGCTCCAGGCCACCCATGGCATCGTTGGCCTTGGCGATCGCACTGGCAATGGTGGCAACGGTGACGCTCATGCCGATACCGTCCAGAACGGGCAGGTTGCCGGGGCGGCGAGCAGCGTTTCGATCTCGTCGTCGACGAAGCAGAGCGAGATCGAGGCGCCGGCCATTTCCATCGAGGTCGCATAGTGGCCGACGAGCGGCAGCACGATCTCGATACCGGCCTCAGACAGCTTCGTTCTGGCGCGGCGATAGAGGATGAACAGTTCCTCAAGCGGCGTGGCACCAAGGCTGTTGACCAGGATGGAGGCCCGTTTGCCGGCCCCCTTGGGCGTGTCGGCCAGCAGGCGCTCGATCATCTCGTCGGTGATCGCATCGGCCGGCTTGAGGTTGTCGCGCCAGATGCCCGGCTCGCCATGGATGCCCATGCCCATCTCGATCTCGTTCTCGCCAAGCGTGAAGGACGGCTTGTCGGAGCCGGGAACCTGGCAGGGAGAGAGCGCGACGCCGATGGTGCGGGTGCGATCGACGGTCTTCTGGGCGATGGCCGTGACCGCATCGAGGTCGGCGCCGGTTTCGGCAAGCGCGCCGGCGGTCTTGTAGGCGAAGATGATGCCGGCGACGCCGCGGCGCTTCTGGCGCTCCTCGGGTGCGGCGCTGGCGACATCGTCATTGCCGAGCACGGTCGTCGTGCGGATGCCCTCGTCCTCCAGCATTTCGCCGGCCATGTCGAAGTTCATCCGGTCGCCGCCGTAGTTGCCGTAGAGCCGGAGCACGCCCTTGCCGCCGTCGGCGATCTTGATCGCCTCCATGCAGGAGCCGACCGTCGGCCCCTCGAAGACGTTGCCGATCGAGCAACTGTCGAGCAGGCCCTCGCCGACATAACCGGTGAAGAGCGGCAGGTGGCCGGAACCGCCGCCGGAGACGACGCCGACCTTGCCGCTGCGGATCGGCGCCGCGCGGTGCACGACGCGGCCGGTCTCGCCCGAAAGCGCCAGCGACGGATTGGCGGCAACAAGCCCTTCAAGCATTTCATCGACGAAGCCCGAAGGCTTGTTCATCAGCTTCTTCATGGCGTCGCCTCCCTCAGTATTGCAGCACGGTGTTGTCGTTGAACATGGTGATCGGCGGATAGGCGCGCTCGTCGGTGATGACGTCGAGAACGGTCGTCTTGCCGGCGGCAAAGGCCGTCTTCAGCGCCGGCAGGAAGTCTTCCGCCTTCTCGATGCGCACGCCCTCGCAGCCGGCGCCGCGGGCGATCGCCGCGTGGTCGACCGGCGTGAAATCGCAGGCGTCGGAATATTCGTTGAAGATCACCTTCTCGGCGTGCTTCTCATAGCCGAGGATCGAGTTGTTGAGCACGGCGACCACGACGTTGAGGCCCATGCGCCGCGCCGTCTCCAGTTCCGACCAGACATGGGCGAAGCCGCCATCGCCGACGAGCGCGAAGACCGGCGCATCGGGACGGGCGCATTTGGCGCCGAGCGCATAGGGCAGGCCCCAGCCGAGACCGGCAAGACCGCGCGGCGTCAGGAAGCGCATGCCGGGCTTGCGCGAGGTCAGATGGTTGCCGATCCAGATCGACGAGTAGCTGGCGTCCGATACGACGATATGGTCGGGCGTCAGCAGGCTGTCGAGATCGCGCATCAGGCGCTCGGGCCGGATGGGGCTCGCGTCAGAGGTTTCCATCGCTTCCGCATCCTTGCGACCCTTGGCGAGGCCTTCGGCGATGGTCTTCTCGATTGCCGGACGCGACGCCTTGCGCTTGCCGCCGTCTTCCTTTTCGAGCGCGGCCGATAGCGCCTTGATGCCGAGCTTCGCGTCGCCGACAAGGCGCAGCGCCTCGTAGTTGCGGCCGATCTCCTGGCCGTCGATGTCGAGATGGATGTATTTCGCGCCCTTCGGGAAGAGCGACCAGCTATCCGTGCCGTTCTGGTTGGTGCGGTTGCCGATCAGCATGATGACGTCGGCCTCGTTGACGAGCTCGCGCAGGTGCTTGGTGCGGCTGCGTGTCGCCATGAAATAGCCGACGATGCCGACGGAAAGTGGATGGCCCTCGTCGGTCGAGCCCTTGCCCATGACGGTGGTGGCGACCGGAAGCGAGAAACGCTCCTGAAGATCGGCAAGCTCTGCCGCCGCATCGGAAACATGCACGCCGCCGCCCGCGATGATCAGCGGGCGCTCGGCCGAGGCGAGCAGCTTCGCAGCCTCCGCGACGCGGTCCGGATCCGGACCGGAGCGGTCGAGCGGGAATGCGCCGAGCGAGGCCATGCGGCTCTCGTTGCGGCTTTCGACCGTCTCGACGAACATGTCGATCGGCGCGATCAGCACCGCCGGACCCGGACGCCCGGAGGCGGCAGCGGTGAAGGCCATGTCCACATAGTCGTCGATGCGGTTGACGTCGGCGACGCGCTTCACCCACTTGGCGACGCCCTTGAAGAGATCGAGGTGGTCGAGCTCCTGGAAGGCGTTCTTGTCGGCGAAGGGACGCGGCACGTCCTGCACGATCGCGACGATCGGGATCGACGCCTTGTAGGCTTCGGCGAGGCCGGGCACGAGCAGCGTTGCAGCCGGGCCGTTCTGCGCCGTCACCACAGCCACCTTGCGCGAGATGCGCGCATAGGCGTCGGCCATCACGGAGCCTGCATTCTCCGTGCGGTAGCCGATCTGGCGAATACCGTAATGCGGCGTTGCGAGGAAAAGGGCCGCCGGGATCGACTGGCCGAAGATGACCTCGACGCCGTGCCGCTTGAGGGCCTGGGCCATGACATGGGCGCCGCTCAGATTGCTCTTGCTCACTTCTAATACCTCCCTTGATCCCGGAAACCCGGGCGATTGTCTGATCAGATGATGGTCGCGGCCTTCAGCCGGTCGATTTCGGCGTCGTCCAGCGACAGCCAGTCGTGCAGGACTTCGGATACATGCTCGCCGAGAACCGGCGGCGGGCGCCGCACCGCGGTCGGCGTGGTGCCAAGGCCGACCGGCGGCCCCTGCATCGGCACAACGCCTGCCTTCGGATGGACGACATCGACGATATGGCCGGCTTCGCGCATGTAGGGGTCGTTGGCGACCTCCTCGATCGTGCGGATACGGGCGGACGGAAGCTCCGCGACGCGCAGCGCCGCAAGCACCTCGTCGGCGCTGCGCGCGCCGATCCATTCGGCCGCAATCGCTTCGATCGCATCGACGTTTTCCATGCGTTGTTCGAGGGTGGAGAAGCGCGGATCGTCCAGAAGCTCGGGCTTGCCGACCATGCGCGCGAAACGGGGGAAATGCGCATTGTTGCCGGCGACCATGTGCAGCCACACACCGTCCTTCGCCTTGAACGTGTTGGCCGGAGCCGCATAGCGGTCGCGGTTGCCGGCCCGCGTCATCCGCCGGCCGTTGACGAGATATTCCGGGATCGCCGTCATCAGCATGGAGGTCGCGCCGCCGATCAGGCTGACATCGACCACCTGCCCCTCGCCG
>CAMPIK010000197.1 GCA_946886325.1 uncultured Shinella sp. | reverse complement strand
AGCCCGTAGACGAAGAGCGGAAAGCAGATCACGACCAGCACTTCGAGCGAGGCACCGGCAAGCTGGCGCCATTCGAAGGGCGTATCCGAGCCCCAGCCCTTGCGGTGGGCGAAGATGAAGACGGTCAGCATCATCAGCGCCGTCATGACGAGGCCCGGCAGGATGCCCGCCATGAAGAGGGCGCCGATCGAGACATTGGCCATCATGCCGTAGATGACGAAGGGCAGCGACGGCGGGAAGATCGGGCCGAGCGTGGCGGAGGCGGCGGTGACGCCGACGGCGGCCTCGACCGGATAGCCGTGATCCTTCATCGCCTTGATCTCGATCGTGCCGATGCCGGCCGCATCGGCGAGCGCCGTGCCGGACATGCCGGAGAAGATCACCGAACCGATGATGTTGACCTGCGCCAGCCCGCCCTTCATCCAGCCGACGAGCGACAGCGCGAAATGATAGATGCGGCCGGTGACGCCGGCGATGTTCATGAGGTTGCCGACGAGGATGAAGAAGGGCACGGCCAGCAGCGGAAAGCTCTCGACGCCGGCGATCATGCGCTGCGCCGCGATGATGTCGGGCGCGACATTGTAGAAGACGAGATAGAGCAGCGACGCGACGGCCATCGAGACGGCAATCGGCGTGCCGATGATCATCAGGAGCAGGAAGGCACCGATCAGAAGAAGCACGATTTAACCCCCAAGGCCGCTGTTGTTTTCGGCATCCTGGTCGATGGATGTCCTATGAAGGTAACGCCTGACCGAAGCCTGGATTGCGCGCAGCAGCATCAGCACGAAGGCGACGAGAACCGTGTAGAAGACGATGCCCCGCGGCAGGTCCACGGTGACCATGCGCTCCTTGCCGACAACAGCCACATAGCGCCACATCAGCCAGCAGGCATAGGCGAAGAAGCCGATGACGATGAGATCGACAACGCGCGTGAGCCCGCGCCCGACGAACGGCGGCAGGAAGCGGTAGAGCAGGTCGACCTGGATATGGCGCGCCATCCGCACGCACATGGCCGAGCCGAGAAAGACCACCATGACGAGGCAGTTCGCCGCCATTTCCTCGGTCCAGGCGAGGCTGTTGTTCAGCGCATAACGCGTGAAGAACTGCAGGAAGACGAAGATCGCCATCGCCCAGAAGATCGCGAGCGTGACCCAGTCCTCGATCGCGTATTGCGTCAGATCGACGGGTTCGGCTTCGTCCTCGAAGGCATGCGCCATCTCGTCGACGCTGATCGGCGTCTGTCCCTGGTTGATCATCGATGAACTCCGCTGGCAATCCGGAATGGAAAGGCAGCCCGGCGGTTCAAAGCCGGGCTGCCGGGACTTTTACTGGACCGCGCGGATCGCTTCCCAGTCTTCCTTGCGGTAGCCGAAGTCTTCCATCTTCGTCTTTTCCATGACGTTCTTTTCGAAGTCAGCCCGGTCGATATCGGTGACGGTCAGGCCCTTGTCCTTGAAGAACTGGACGAGTTCCTTCTCGCGCGCGACGATCTTGCCGGTTGCGCGGGCTGCGGCTTCCTGCATGACCTCGCCGAAGATCGTCTTGTCCTCGTCGGAGAGCGAGGCCCAGCGGGTCTTCGAGACGATCGTGTTCAGGTGATCGACGATGTGGCCGGTCAGGACGATGTGCTTCTGCACCTCGAAGAACTTCTTCGCTTCGATGGTGGTCAGCGGGTTTTCCTGCGCCTCGACGGTGCCGTTCTGGAGCGCCAGATAGACTTCGGCAAAGGCGATCGGCGTCGTGTTGGCACCGCAGGCACGCGGCATGGCGAGGTAAGCCGGCACGTCAGGCACGCGGATCTTCAGCCCTTCCATGTCGCTGCACTTCTCGATCGGCCGGTTCGACGTCGTGTGACGCGTGCCGTAATAGGTCGTTGCCGCGATGTGGTGGCCGGAGGCCTCCTCGTAGCCCTTGGTCAGGGTCTTGTAGATGTCGCTCTTGGCATAGGCGAGCAGGTGGTCGGCATCCCGGAAGATGAAGGGGAAATAGGTCACGCCGATCGGTGCGAACTCGCGTGCCGCGAAGCTCGAGCCCGAGATGATGATATCGACGGTACCGAGCGTCAGGCCCTGGTTGATATCGGCTTCCTTGCCGAGCTGCGAAGCCGGAAACACCTCGATCTTGTAGCGGCCCTCGGTGCGCTTGGCGATCTCCTCGGCGGCCCAGACGGACTCCGTGTGGAAAGGTTCGCTCGTCTCGTAGACATGCGCCCATTTCAGCACCGTCTCCGCATAGGCGGACCCGGCAATCATGGCGCCGGCAATGCCGGCCAGCAATGTTTTCGTCATATTCCCGAATGCAATCATTATTTCCTCCCTTGGTTGCATCGAACTCCCAGACGAATGTCAGCTCGTCTCCTCGAAGAATTCCGGCTTCAGGCCGGCGATCCCCGGCAGATCGATCAGGATCTCCCGCAGATGGATGCGCATGGCCTCTTCGGCCTCCGCCGCCGCACCATGCTCGATGCCATCGACGACGGCCTCGTGCTGGTCCACCAGCTTGCGCATCGGAAAATGCATGAAACTCAGGTAGCGCACGCGGTCCATCTGCGCCTTGACGTCCTCGACCACCCTCCAGGCGTAGGACCTGTCGGCGGCATCGGCGAGCGTGCGGTGGAACTGCTCGTCGAGCTTCATGAAGGTCGCCGGATCGTCGTCGGCCACGGCGCGCTGCCGGATGATCTGCGCGCGCAGTTCCGCCACCAGTCCGGCCGGCGTCTTGTCTGCCAACAGCTTGACGATATCGGCCTCGATCGCCTCGCGCACGAAGCGGGCGTCCATCACGGCAGCCTTGGTGATCTTGCGCACCATCGTGCCGCGCTGCGGCCGCACCTCGAGCAGGCCTTCCTCGGCGAGCTTGATGAAGGCCTCGCGCACCGGCTGGCGGCTCAGCGCAAACATCCGCGCGATCTCCGCCTCGGAGATCTGCATGCCGGGCTTCAGCTCGGCGCGGATGATCCGCTCCCGCAGGATCCGATAGACCTGCGGGCCGACCGGCGATCCCTGGATCAGCGTGATGTCGGCGGTGATATTCACATCTCTCTCCCTGCCTCCGATCTAGCACCATACTTCCATACTAGTCAACAGAATGGCCCGGTGGTATGACGAAGCAAGGCCGCAAAAAGCGGTGATGAGGGAGGAAGCGGCGTGAAACAGACCTGGCGATGGTTCGGCCCAAAGGACCTGGTGAGTGTCGACGACATGCTGCAGGCGGGCGTCGAAGGCGTCGTTTCCGCACTTCACCATATCCCGAGCGGCGCCCTCTGGTCCCCGGCCGAAATCGATAAGCGCAAGGCGGAAATCGGAATGCGGCGGGACGGCACGCCCTCCGGCCTTGCCTGGGATGTCGTCGAGAGCCTGCCGGTCTCCGAAGACATCAAGAAGCAGAAGGGCGACTGGCGCCTTCATATCGAGACCTACAAGGAAAGCCTGCGCAATCTATCGGCCGCGGGCATCGAGGTGCTGTGCTACAATTTCATGCCGGTGCTCGACTGGACGCGCACCGACCTTGCCTGGCGCGTCGCGCATGGCGGCACCTGCATGCGCTTCGACTATGCCGATTTCGCCGCCTTCGACATCCATATCCTGAAACGCTTGAACGCCGCCGCCGATTTCCCGGAGGAGATCGCCCACGAGGCCGCGCGACGGTACCAGGGGATGGATGACGGTCAACAGGCAGCCCTTGCCGCCAACATCGCCTTCGGCCTGCCGGGTTCGGCCGAAAGCCTGACGCTGGACGACGTGCGTGCGCATCTCGCGGAATATGGCGCGGTCGACGCCGACCGCCTGCGCCGGCACTTCATCGACTTTCTCGAAGAGGTCATCCCCGTTGCCGAAGAGGTCGGCATCCGCATGTGCTGCCACCCTGATGACCCGCCGCACGCCCTGCTCGGGCTACCGCGGGTGATGTCCACAGAGGCGGATTATCTGCAGGTGATGAAGGCCGTCGACCGCCCGGCGAACGGGATCACGCTCTGCTCCGGCTCCCTCGGCGCGCGCGCCGACAACGACCTGCCCGGCATGATGGAGCGCCTCGGCGACCGCGTGCATTTCCTGCATCTGCGCAACGTCAAGCGCGAGACCGACGCCAATTTCGGCTCCTTCTACGAAGCCGAGCATCTGGGCGGCGAGACGGACATGGTCGCGCTGATCGCGGCCGCGCTGAGGGAAGAGGGCAGGCGCCGCGCGGCGGGACGCTCCGACCACGACATTCCGTTCCGCCCCGACCATGGCCAGGACATTCTCGACGACCTGAAGCGCAAGGCGCAGCCGGGCTATCCGGCGATCGGCCGCCTGAAGGGGCTTGCCGAACTGCGCGGCATCGTCGCGGCCCTCAGCCATGCAGAGCACGGTCTGAAGGCATGACCGCCCGGCGGCTTAATGCGGCGTCGCTCGCCGCAGCGACGGCGGATCGCCCGCGCTACGACCGGGACCGGCACGGCGTCGGCATCGTCCATCTCGGCATCGGCGCCTTTCACCGGGCGCACCAGGCGGTCTATACCGACGATGCCCTTGCCGCTTCCGGCGGCGACTGGCGCATTCGCGGCGTCAGCTTGCGCGGGACCGAGGTCGCAGACGCGCTCAATCCGCAGGACGGGCTCTACACGCTGCTGGTCAAGGGGGAGGGCGGCACGCAGGCCCGCATCATCGGCAGCGTCGCCGGTGTGCTGGCCGGATCGGTCGCGCCAGAGGCCGTGCGTGACATCCTCGTCCGGCCCGAAACGCGAATCGTCAGCATCACGGTGACGGAGAAGGCCTATGGCATCGACCGGGCATCCGGCACGGTGGACCTGCACCATCCGGCCATCGCCCACGATCTCGCCCATCCCGAGGCGCCGACCGGCACGATCGGGCTGATCGTCGCGGCGTTGCGCCGCCGCCGTCTCGCCGGCACCGCGCCCTTTACCGTTCTCTGCTGCGACAATCTCCCGAAGAACGGCGCGCTTCTGCGCAGCGGGACGCTCGATTTCGCCGGACGGATCGATGCCGGGCTCCGCGACTGGATCGCCGAGGCCGTCCCCTTTCCTTCGACCATGGTTGACCGCATCACGCCCGCGGCGACGGATGCGACCTTCGCGCTTGCCGAGCAGGAGACCGGTCTTGCCGATCGGGCCGCCGTCGAGACGGAACCCTTCAGCCAATGGGTGATCGAGGACCGCTTCGCCGCCGGGCGACCGGATTGGGAAGCCGGTGGCGCGATCCTCGTCGACGACGTCGAACCCTATGAGCTGATGAAACTGCGCATGCTGAACGGCAGCCATTCCATGCTCGCCTATGCCGGCTTCCTCGCCGGCATGGCCTATGTGCGCGACGTGATGGCAGACGCCGTCCTCGCCCGGCTCGTGCGCCGCCATCTTGCCGCCGCCGCGTCCACGCTTCGCCCCGTCCCGGGCATCGATCTCGACGACTATGCCGAAGCGCTCTGCCGCCGCTTCGCCAATCCGGCCATTGCGCACGAGACCTACCAGATCGCCATGGACGGCACGGAAAAGCTGCCACAGCGCCTGCTGCTTCCGGCGCTGGAAACGCTGGAGGCCGGTGGCGACATCCGCCCCTTCGCCTTCGCGGTCGCCGCCTGGATGCGCTACTGCCTCGG
>CAMPIK010000196.1 GCA_946886325.1 uncultured Shinella sp. | reverse complement strand
TCCTTCACCGAGCCCTATTTCCTCGGCTACCGTCTTGCGGCCGGTTTCGACCTGTTCCGCAGCGAGAACGACTCGGAAGATTTCTACACGGTCGATACGCAGGGCTTCAGCCTTCGCCTGACCGCGCCGATCACCGAGGACATCTCGACGACGCTGCGCTACAACTACACCGAGTTCGACTACTCCTCGAGCTCGCTCGGCCGCCTGTCGGTTCCCTACCGTCGTGTCGTGCTTGGCAGCCCGTGGGTTCGCTCGTCGGTCTCGCACTCCGTCGTCTACGACACGCTGGATGACCGCATCACGCCGCGTGAAGGCATTTTTGCCAACGTCACGCACGAATTTGCCGGCCTCGGCGGCGATTCCGACTTCTACAAGATCTACGGCAAGGCGCGGTATTATCACACGCTGCTGCAGGATGCAGACGTCGTCGGCTCCGTCTCGGTGGGCGCCGGTCACATGTGGGGCACGGGCAGCAACCTGCAGGTCTACGACCAGTTCACTATTTCCGCCAACGATCTGCGCGGTTTCGAGACCGGCGGTATCGGTCCGCGCATGACGAACGGCGACACGCTGGGCGGCACGACCTACTTCACGGCCTCGACCGAAGCCACGTTCCCGCTGCCCTTCGTCTCGCGTGACGCCGGCTTCCGCGGTGCGTTCTTCGCCGACGCGGGCACGCTCTACGGCAACGAGGTCAAGCTCGGCGGCGACAGGGCACGCGGCACCGACATGGCCTGGCGCGCATCCGTCGGCGCCAGCGTGATCTGGGCTTCGCCCTTCGGTCCGCTGCGGTTCGACTACGCGATCCCGGTCATCAAGGAAGACTTCGACCAGACGCAGCGGTTCAAGTTCGGCATCTCGTCGCAATTCTGATCCCAGCAGTCCAGAACTGCGACGAACGAACCGTTCTGGAGCACGTGCTGATGGAGCATAACTGGTTCTTTCCGCCCCATGACGGCATACGCCTGGGAGACCTGGCAGTGCAGCTTGGGGCGGACCTTCGCGATTCCGCCCATGCCGATCGCGTCATCCGTTCCGTTTCTCCCGTCTACCGCGCAAAGCAGGGCGATCTCTGCTACCTGCTCTCCCGCAAGGGCAAGGGCGAACTCGCGACATGCGAGGGATCGGCGATCCTGTGCGACAGTGAGCTCGCCGCTATCATACCGGACCATATCGCCGTCCTGCTGACGCCGCGGGCGCATACGGCCTTTGCACTTGCCGGCGAGATCCTGCATCCGATCGCGATGCGGCCCGGCGCAACCACGTCGGCGGCCGGCGGCGTTTCACCCGCCGCCTTCGTTGATCCGATGGCGCGGCTTGAGGCCGGGGTCGAGATCGAGCCGATGGCGGTCATCGGGGCCAATGCAGAGATCGGCGAGGGGACCCGGATCGGGCCGGGCGTCGTAATCGGGGCCGGAGTGCGCATCGGCCGCGATTGCACGATTGCCGCCGGTGCCAGTGTCCAGAATGCCCTCATCGGCAACGAGGTGATCCTGCATCCGGGCGCGCGCATCGGCCAGGACGGTTTTGGCTACGGGCCGGGGCCGAAGGGCGGCATGATCAAGATCGTGCAGATCGGCCGCGTCATCATCCAGGACCGCGTCGAGATCGGCGCCAACACGACGGTCGACCGCGGCACGATGGACGATACCGTGATCGGCGAGGGCACCAAGATCGACAACCAGGTGCAGATCGGCCACAACGTCCGCATCGGGCGCCACTGCGGCATCGTCGCGGGCGTCGGCATTGCCGGCAGCACCCGCATCGGCGACGGCGTCATGATCGGTGGCGCATCCGGCGTCAACGGCCATATCACGATCGGCGACGGTGTTCAGATCGCGGCCATGAGCGGTGTCGTCGCCGATGTTCCGGCCGGCGAGCGCTATGGCGGCATTCCGGCCCGTCCGATGCGGGATTTCCTGCGGGACGTCGCGGAAATGGCAAAACGTTCTGAGAGCAGGGGCAAGAAGCCGGGGGGCAAGAATGACTGAAGAAACGAAAGCCGTGATGGGGGTGGCCGACCTCCGCGAGATCCTGACGCTTCTGCCGCATCGCTATCCCTTCCTCATGGTCGACAAGATCATCGAGATCGACGGCGACAATTCGGCGATCGGCATCAAGAACGTCACGGTGAACGAGCCGCAGTTCACGGGCCATTTTCCCGACCACCCGATCATGCCCGGCGTGCTTCTGGTCGAGGGCATGGCGCAGACGGCCGGCGCCATCTGCGCCCGCAAGTCCGGCTCCGGTTCGGACCTCGTCTATTTCATGACGATCGACAATGCGCGCTTCCGCAAGCCGGTGGTGCCGGGCGACCGGGTCGAGTTCCATGTCGTCAAGCAGAAGCAGCGCGGCAATATCTGGAAGTTTCATTGTGACGCAAAAGTTGATGGGCATCTGGTCGCCGAAGCTGATATCGGCGCGATGATCGTCAAGAAGGAAGATGCCTGAGAATGATATCTGCAAGTGCCAGGATCCACCCGCTGGCCGTCGTCGAAGACGGCGCCGTGATCGGGGAGAACGTCACGGTCGGGCCGTTCTGCCATGTCGGTCCGAAGGTCGTCCTGGGCGATGATGTCGAACTGCTGACCCATGTCGTCGTGACGGGCCGCACGACGGTCGGCCGCGGCACGCGGATTTTTCCATCGGCCGTCATCGGCGGCGATCCGCAGAGCGTGCATCACGGCGGCGAGGAAACCACGCTGACGATCGGCGCGATGAACGTCATCCGCGAAGGCGTGACGATGAACACCGGCACGGTCGACGGCGGCGGCGCGACGACGGTCGGCGACAACAACCTCTTCCTCGCCTACAGCCATATCGCGCATGATTGCCATGTCGCCAATCACGTCATCATGTCCAACAATGTCATGCTGGCGGGCCATGTGAAGGTCGAGGACCGGGCGATCCTCGGCGGCGGCTGCGCCGTGCACCAGTTTACCCGCATCGGCCGCCAGGCCTTCATCGGCGGCCTGTCGGCCGTCGCCTATGACGTCATCCCCTACGGCATGCTGAACGGCAATCCGGGCATTCTGGGCGGGCTGAACGTCGTCGGCATGACGCGCACCGGGATGGACAAGCCGACCATCCACACGGTTCGCCGCGCCTTCAAGCAGATTTTCGAGGGCGAGAATTCGATCCGCGCCAATGCGGCGGCGATCCGCGACGACTATGCCGATTGCGCGCCCGCCATGCATATCCTCGATTTCATTGCGGCCGAGAGCGATCGCGCCCTTTCTTCCCCCAATCGGGGCAACAAGGGCTAGGCCAATGGACGAGCGCCGGCCGGGCAGCACGGATCGGCTGGCCATCATCGCCGGTGGCGGCCTGCTGCCGCTGAACGTCGCCGAGACGGCGCGGTCGCATGGCGAAAACCCCTTCATCCTCGCGCTTGCAAACGAGGCCGACCAGGACTGGTCCGGCTTCGACCACCTGTCGGTCGGCGTCGGCGACTATGCGGGCCTTGCGGCATCCTTCCGAAAGTACGGCATCGGCCGCGCCGTGCTGTCGGGCTTCGTGCGCCGGCGGCCCGAATGGCGCGAGATCCGCCCGACGCTGCGCACGCTTGCCCGTCTGCCGATGGTCGTCCGCACGCTGATCGCCGGCGGCGACGACGCGGTGCTCAAGATGGTGATCGGCCTGATCGAGGCGAATGGCGTGCGCATCGTCGGCGCGCAGGAGATCGTGCCCGATCTGCTGGCGGATTTGGGGCCGATCGGTGAGGTGCGGCCGGGCGATGCCGATGAACGGGATATCCTTGCCGCAGCGAAGGCGGCGCTGGCACTCGGCGATCTCGACGTCGGGCAGGGCGCCGTGGCCCTTGGCGGACGCGTCATCGCGCTCGAAGGGGCGGAGGGCACCGATGGCATGCTGGAGCGCGTCGCCGACCTTCGCCGGTCGGGGCGCATTTCGGCGCACCGCAAGGGTGTTCTCGTCAAGCTCTGCAAACCCCGCCAGGACATGCGCGCCGACCTGCCCTCCGTTGGCCTCGGCACGCTGGAAAAGGCGCTGGAGGCGGGGCTTGCGGGCATCGCCGTCGAGGCCGGGCGCTCGCTCGTTCTGGAACGACCGGCGCTTGTCGCGGCCGCCGATCGCGCCGGCCTTTTCGTCACCGGCATCGTGCCGGGCGGCATGGAGACGAGGCCGTGAACGCCTCACCGCTGAAGCTGGCGGTCATTGCCGGCGAGGTTTCCGGTGACCTGCTCGGCGGCGATCTGGTCGCAGCCATCCGGCGGCAGTTCAAGGGCGATGTGGACCTGGTGGGTGTCGGTGGCGAGGCCCTGCAGGCGGAGGGCCTGAAGTCGCTCTTCGACTTCTCCGAACTGTCGATCATGGGTTTTACGCAGGTTCTGCCGAAAGTCCCGCTTCTGCTCTGGCGCATCCGCCAGACGGCGCGCGCGATCGTCGCGGCGCGGCCGGACGTGCTGGTCATCATCGACAGCCCGGATTTCACGCACCGCGTCGCGCGCATCGTCCGCCGGCACCTGCCGGACCTTCCGATCGTCGACTACGTCTGCCCGAGCGTCTGGGCGTGGAAAGAGGAGAGGGCGCCGCGCATGCGCGCCTATGTCGATCACGTGCTCGCCATCCTGCCTTTCGAGCCGGATGTCATGCGCCGCCTCGGGGGACCGGAGACGACCTATGTCGGCCATCGGCTTGCGAGTGCCCCCGAGATTGCTGCCGTTCGCCGGCAGCGGTCGGAACGCTCGTCCGGCAAAGACTCGGGACCTGCGACCCTTCTCCTACTGCCGGGGTCTCGCAGCGGCGAGATCGCGCGTCTCCTGCCGCTGTTCGAGGCGACGGTCGCCGAGCTGGCGCCGCGTTGCCCCGGCCTCCGTCTCCTGTTGCCGACGCCGCCGCGGCGCGAAAAGCTGGTGCGCGAGATCACGGCGCATTGGGCCATCACGCCGGAGATCACGACGAGCGAAACGGACAAATGGCGGGCATTCGGCCAAGCGGATGCAGCACTCGCTGCCTCCGGCACGGTGATCCTCGAACTGGGTCTGGCCGGCGTGCCGACGCTTTCCTGCTATGTGGCGGACTGGATCGTCAGGCTGATGGCGCATCGCATCAAGATCTGGACCGCGGCCCTGCCGAACCTCATCGCCGACTATCCCGTCGTGCCGGAATATATCAACGAGATGATCCGCCCCGGCCTCATCGCGCGCAAGCTCGAACGCCTCATGGCGGATACGCCGGAACGGCAGCTCATGCTCGATGGCTACGAGACCGTCTGGCAGCGCATGCAGACGGAACGATCGGCAGGCGAAACGGCGGCCGGGATCGTGCTCGCCATCGCCGAAAGACAAAGGCCCGGTCAGAACTGACCGGGCCTTGCTGTTTCTGACGGAACGTCGGTTCAAGCGCTTCGAAATCAGCGCTTGGAAACGGGGATGTAGTCGCGCTTCGGCTCGCCGACATAGAGCTGGCGCGGGCGGCCGATGCGCTGTTCCGGATCCTCGATCATCTCGTTCCACTGGGCGATCCAGCCGACCGTTCGAGCAAGCGCGAAGAGCACCGTGAACATCGTGGTGGGGAAGCCGAGCGCCTTCAGCGTGATGCCCGAATAGAAGTCGATGTTCGGATAGAGCTTCTTCTCG
>CAMPIK010000195.1 GCA_946886325.1 uncultured Shinella sp. | reverse complement strand
ACGGTGCCCGCCGCCGTCATCATCATCGGCATGGCACGGTCGAATTCGTGCGCCGCGTCGATCACCGCCTGGTAGCCGGCAAGGTTCGCCTGCGAGGACAGAATGTCCATGGACTGCGCCCGCGTGATGCGCGGCATCAGTTCCATGGCGAAACTGGTGATGCCGGCCTGCGCCATGCCCGCGATCACAGGCTCGTTGCCGTAAGGGTCCATGGTGGCGATGACGATGGCGCCGGACTTGTAGGATTTGAACTCGGCCTCGGTCGGGCGGCGGACCTTCAGCACCACATCGGCCGAAGACGCATCCGCAGCGCTGCCGATCCGTGCGCCAACCGCTTCGTAGTCGGCATCGAGAATGCGCGACCTGAGGCCGGCGCCACTCTCGACCACGACATCGAGCCCCAGGCTCTTCATCTTCTTGACGGTATCGGGCGATGCCGCGACGCGCCCCTCTGCGGGATCGCTTTCCCTCGGCACGAATACACAATCAGTCACACGCCACTCCTCCCGAGCTTGGTCGTGATAAGACGAGGCGCCGCGGAACGGGCGCCCGAACAATCCGTCGCTTGGCGGAATGTTCAGATCAACGCAGGATGAAATATCCGAGCACGTTGAGGATGATCAGCAGCAGAAGTGCCGTAAAGAAGCCGGCACTCGTGAAGAAGCCGGCCGCCATGGCGATCAGCAGCGTCACGCAGAACATCGTGCCGTATTTGGTGGCACCGAGGAAGAAGTTGTAGGTCTTCTCGTGCTCCGCATAATCCATGGGAGCGCCTGTCTCGGCAGGTCCGTGGTGATGTTCGGCCATTGCGCGTCTTCTCCTAGACATATCCTCGAGGCGAGCCTTGCCTGAGCCGTATTCGCGCGCGGCGTCCAATGACACCACATTGCGAATGCGACCGGAAAGGACCCCGTCCGCCATACCTTCTGGCCATACACAATGGCTTGGCAAAGCGCAACGGCGCGATCCTGCGGCCAATTGCACATTAATCGATTAATGCAATCGTCGCGGATGCATAGCCGGTCCCGCAGCGAAACTGTCGCACGGAAATGAACGGCACCGGATTGTCTTCGCCGCGACGGCGCAGAGACGAAAATGCCGCCGCCGGGGCGAACCGGCGACGGCATTGATGGTGGCATCGCGAGGCGCGGTTCCTATTGGGCTGCGATCTGTACGCGTCCCTGGCCGAAATGTGCGAGGCGTGCGGTCGGACGAACCGTCAGCGGGCTGAAGAAGCTCTCGCCGCCGCGATCGAACAGCATGCGCCGCTCGAAAGGCTCCGACTTGAAGAAGGGGAACCGCACGTAGAGCGACGGCAGCACGTCCTTGACGCGCGTGGCGAGCAGCATCAGGTCGATGATGAACTTGCCCTGGTTGCTCTTCGGCGAGGCGACGAAATCGGCGTCGAAGACGCGCTTGTAGAAGGCCGAATGCGCCGGCTTCACCATCTGCAGGCAACGGTCGACCTGGAAATAGTCGGTCGCCATCGTCGCGAGCCTGAGGGTCAGGTAGGGAATGGCCGGCATCTCGCTCCAGATTTCCGGATCGGCGGCAAGGCGGACCGGATCGATCAGGCTCATGCCCGCGTCGAGAAAGGCGTTGATCTCGTCCGGAAAGACCTTGCCGGACGAATTGACCCGATGTTCCGGCGTCACATGGTGCAGGCGAACCGTCGAGATCAGCCGCTCGTCGTAATAGATGCCGAAGACATAGGCGTGGCTGTCGAAATCGACCTCGTCGATCAAAAGCGGCGATTCTTCGCCGAGATGCATCACCGCGCCGGCCTTGTAGGCCTTGTAGCGAATCCGGGCGACCTCTTCCATGTCCTCCCCGGTTTCGACCCGCCGGTATTCGATCCGGTCGAGAAGCTGCATCAACTTGTCTGAAAAGCGGTTCGTTGCCGACTCTACGCTGGCCATTCCAAAATCGTCCTCATTCGAGCGCGCGGCCAACCGGCCACAGACCCACACTCAATCATTTCGGACATTTTGTGTAAATAACCAAATATTAACCTTAATGGACAGTTAATTCTAATATTACAGAATGTACATTAGGGTGCATTCAAATGAATTGATTTGTCTGGATAATCAGGCGACCTGGACGCCGCGCTTCTCGCTCTGCATCGGCTTCTTGTCGAGGCGGTCGACAAGCTCAAGCAGCGCCGCATTGCTCATCGGGGCCGCGAATACGTAGCCCTGGATGAGATCTGCGCATTGATGCTTGTTGAGGAGCGAAAGCTGTTCGCGCGTCTCGACCCCCTCGATGACGATCCTCAGGCCCAGTTCGCGCGACAGATTGACGGTGCCGCGCAGCAGCTTGAAGCGCCGCGCGTCTTCGGCAATGTTGCGCACGAAGGACCGGTCGATCTTCACGATGTCGAGCGGCAAGGCATCGAGATAGCTGAGGCTTGAATAACCGGTGCCGAAATCGTCGATGGCGATGGCGATGCCAAGTGCGCGCAGTTCCTGCAACAGGTGCTGCACCTTCGTCGGCTCTTCCATCATGCAGCTCTCGGTCACCTCGAGATGCAGGCGCGATGCATCGAGGCCGGAGGTTGCCAGCGCATCGGCCACCACCTCGACGATCGTCGAATCGCGCAGGTCCTGGATGGAGAGGTTGACGGAAACACTGATATTGCCCGGCCAGGCGGCGCAATCCGTGCAGGCCTGCCGGATCATGAAATGCGTGATGTCGGAAACGATGCCCATCTCTTCGGCAATCTGGATGAACACGTTCGGCGCCACAGGACCGCGCTCCGGATGCACCCAGCGCGCCAGCGCCTCGCAGCAATCGACGCGCGAACCATCCGGCAGGAACATCGGCTGATAGGCAACGGAAAGCCCGGCCACCTGAACGGCTTCGCGCAGGTCGGCCTTCATCTTCTGCCGATCGACATAGCGCGCGTCCATCTCGGCCTCGAAGGCCGTGAAGCCGCCCTTGTTGCGCGATTTCGTCTCGAACAGCGCGAGGTCCGCCTTGATCTGCAATTCGTCGAGCCGGAAATCCTCGCTCGGCATCAGCACGCCGCCGGCGCTGAAGGAAATCTGGAACGTCGTTCCGTCAATCTCGTAAGCGCCGCGCAACTGCGTGTGCAGCCGCCGCATGCGCTCCTCGAGGTCGCGCCGGTTGGAATCGTTCGGGAAGAAGACGAGGAACTCGTCGCCCATCAGCCGCGCGGTGATTGCCTTCTCGCCGGCAAGCTTGCGGATACGCTCCGCCACCAAACAAAGCAGCCGGTCGCCGGTGACATGGCCCTTCATGTCGTTGACGTGCTTGAAGTCGTCGACGTCGAGAACCATGAAACCGATCGTTCCCGCCCGCTTGCGCTCCTGAAGCGCGCCGTGAACGAGATCGTTGAAATAGGCCCGGTTCGGCAGTCCCGTCAGCGAATCGAACCGCACCATGTGCAGGATCTTGTTTTCCGCCCGGATGCGCGCCGTGACATCCTCGAAGATCAACACGGCGCCGCCATCGGGACGCGGGCTCGCGGTGAACTCGAGATAGAAGTCGTCCTTGATCTGCACGAGCGCCCGCGAACGCTGGCCGTTCAGAAGTTCGTCGAGCTTCGACAGCATCGCCCGGCTCTGCTCCGCGCTCAGGAAGGCATTGCGCACGCCGAAGCGCAGGACGACGTCGAGATGGCAATCCTTCAGCCGCGCCTGGTTGCCGAGATGCAGCAGTTCGCAGGCCCGCCGGTTGGCAACGAGGATGCGGTGGTCCACGTCGAGCATGAAGAGGCCGTGCGGCATGTTGTTCAGCGCCGCATCGAACCGATCGGCGATCGTCGAAATCTCGCGGGTGGCGAGAGCCGCCTTGTGCAGGAAGCTGCGAACGCCGTTCGCCATCATGCGCGTCGTCAGGATGAAGGGCAGGATGAGGACGGCCAGCACCGCGTGGTAGAAGTCCTGCAACCCCAGGAAGCCGATGACCATCGGGAAGCAGGCGGAAAAGGTCATGTAGTCGACGGCGCGCTTCGAGCCGCAATTGCGCCCGACGACCGAGACCATCGTCGCCAGCGTCACCGCGATCGTTGCGAGTTCCGCGAAGCTGTCGCGGCTGAAGAGCAGGCTGTAGCCGCAGGAAATGCCGAGCGCCAGCGTCGTGCCGACGGCACCGGTATTGTACCAGTTCTCCCAGTAGCGGATACCGTCATTGTCGAGCGTCGACTGATCGACGCGGTCGAAACGGCGCATTCCGGTTGCCCTGAGGCACCAGATCAGGATGACGGCCGCGCAGCAGCCGAGGAAGAAGGGATCAGCGGTTTTGGCATAGACGAACGAAAACGTGACGACATGGGAGATCATGCCGACGAACAGGGTTTGACGATTTCCGTACAGCGAGCTGACGAAAGACAGATACACATCTGTCGGCAACGCGCCCTGGCCCTTATCCTTCATGGATGCGGTGCTCCCAATGACAAGCGATGGTTAGCCCCCAAATTTTAATGAATGATTTCGGGAAATTACCCAAAAATGGGCAGTTTCCGCCGCCCTTGTGGGCTTCTGCCCAGTATTCCCTGCGGTCATGCAACCCTCTATTGCAGTAATTCCACAACACGCCATCAGTTCAACCGGGCATAGGCAGATTTTGCAACTTTAAAGCACTTCCGAGACTTTCAACGTAACGCGTGCCGCGAGTGAATAAAGCCCCCCGGCGCGGTCTTTTGCGCCGCGATAGTTAACGCTCTCCTGCCGGAAAATGGCCAGATCTGGCCGGATTTCGCGGCGAATGTCCCGTCACCGGTGACACAGCACGGGCGAAACGCTCGTTTTCACGCATCATCGAAGGAAAGTTTGGAATTGACGTCCGTCGGATTTGGCGGCTAAGCCATGGATGGTTTTACTTTGCGGAGAGCCTTTCCATGCCCACGCCCGTCGTCGCCATTCCAGCAGATATCCGGGAGATCGAGGGCAATGTCTGGCAGGCGACGCCGCGCCAGTATGTGCGCGCCGCCGTCGAGGGCGCAGGCGTCATGGCCCTGCTTGTGCCGGCGCTGGAAAGCGGGCTCGACGTCGATTCGATCCTCGACCGTGTCGACGGCCTGCTCGTCAGCGGCTCGCGCACCAATATCCATCCAAGCCTCTACGGCCGCGAGGCGACCGATGCGGACGGCCCGTTCGACAGGGCCCGCGACGCGACGAGCCTGCCGCTGATCCGCCGCGCCATCGAACGCGGCATTCCGCTGCTCGCCATCTGCCGCGGCATCCAGGAGCTGAACGTCGCGCTGGGCGGCACGATCGCTTCCGAGATCCAGGACATGCCCGGCAACTGGGACCACCGCAAGCCGGATGTGCCGGAACTCGACGTCGCCTATGGCATCCGTCAGGACGTCGTAGTCAAGGAAGGCAGTTGCCTCGCGTCGGTGCTCGGCACCGGCAAGCTGCGTGTGAACTCCCTGCATCGGCAGGCCATCGCCGAGACCGCACCAAGGCTCGCCGTCGAGGCCGTTGCCGAGGACGGCACGATCGAGGCCGTTTCGGTCATCGGTGCCAGGGCCTTCGCCGTCGGCGTGCAGTGGCATCCGGAATACTGGGTGGGATCGGACGAGGTATCGAACCGCCTGTTCAAGGCCTTCGGCGACGCCGTGCGCGCCTATGCCGCCGGCGGACAGGC
>CAMPIK010000194.1 GCA_946886325.1 uncultured Shinella sp. | reverse complement strand
CGCATCCCCGAAGGCGCCATCGACGTGCTCGACGACCACCACTGGGACCGGGTCATCGAGGTGAACCTCACCTCCGTCTACACGACCGTCAAACACGCTGCACGCCACATGAAGGCGACGGGCGGCGGCCGCATCATCGTCACATCCTCGATCGCCGCCCAGATCAACGAGGCGATCGTCGGCACGCCCTACATGCCCGCCAAGGCGGGCGTCGACCATTTCGTGCGCCAGATGGCGATGGAACTCGGCATATCAGGCATCCTCATCAACTGCATATCGCCCGGCCCCTTCATGACCAACATTGCCGGCGGCCGGCTGAAGATCCCGGCCGACCGAAAGGCCTTCGAGGAACAGTCGCTGATCGGCCGGATCGGCAACACCGAGGACATCAAGGGCCTGGCGCTTTACCTCGCCTCGCCCTGCTCGTCCTACGTGACCGGCAGCCAGATCGTCATCGACGGGGGGTCGATGAACCGCATCAAGTAGACCGGCGGCCGGACGGGGAGGAACGGCCGGCCACGGAGACGACAGCGTGCAGACCACACACCAGAGGGAGGAAACCAAGGTGGACCTGAACACGACACATTCCAACACGACGCGCCGCACCGTGCTCAAGGGCATCGGCGCCGGACTTGCCGCATCGGCGCTCGGCGCGCCGATGGTCGCCCGCGCCCAGAGCGCCGGCACGATCAAGATCGGCTTCGTGACGCCCGCAACCGGCCCGCTCGCGCTTTTCGGCGAGACCGACGGCTGGGCGGCCGAGAAGATCCAGACGCTGCTCAAGGACGGTCTCGAAACGTCCGCCGGCAAGTTCGACGTCGAGATCCTGATCCGCGACAGCCAGTCCGACCCGAACCGCGCGGCGGAAGTGGCCGGCGACCTCATCCTGAACGACGAGGTGCATCTCCTCCTGCCGGCATCGACCACCGACACGGTTAGCCCCTCGGCAGACCAGGCGGAACTCAACGAGTGCCCGTGCCTTTCGACGGGCGCGCCGTGGCAGGCCATCATCTTCCCGCGCGGCGGGCAGGACAAGCCGTTCAACTGGACCTATCACTTCTTCTGGGGCCTCGACGAGGCGCTCAACACCTTCGTCGGCCTCTGGAACACGATCGACACCAACCGCAAGGTCGGCATGCTGTTCCCGCAGAACGCCGACGGCGAAACCTGGGGCAACAACGACTACGGCCTGCCCGCACCGACCCAGAAGGCCGGTTTCGAGATCGTCGTTCCGGGCTTCTTCCAGCCGCGCACCAACGACTATTCCGCCCAGATCGCCGCCTTCAAGGAGGCGGGCTGCGAGATCATCGGCGGCATCACCTATCCGGATGACCTCAAGACCTTCGTCAACCAGTGCGCCCAGCAGGGCTACAAGCCGAAGGCGGTGACCGTTGCGGCAGCGCTGCTGTTCCCCGGCGGCGTGCAGGCGCTCGGTCCGCTCGGCGACGGCATGTCGTCGGAGGTCTGGTGGACGCCGGCCTTCCCGTTCAAGTCGACGCTCACCGGCCAGGTCAGCCGCGACATCGCCGACCAGTGGGAAAGCGAGACCAAGAAGCAGTGGACGCAGCCGCTCGGCTACAGCCATGCGATCTGGGAAGTGGCGCTCGACATCCTCAAACGCGCCTCCAACCCACTCGATCGCACATCGATCCGGGATGCCATGGTGGCGACCAAGATCGATACGCTCATCGGCAAGGTCGATTTCTCCAGCGGACCGCACAAGAACGTCTCCACGACGCCGATCTTCGGCGGCCAGTGGGTGAAGGGCGACACGTGGCCCTACGACCTGAAGATC
Organism: uncultured Shinella sp.; assembly: GCA_946886325.1. Next base: position 3,838 of record CAMPIK010000194.1, on the reverse strand, counting down.
GTCGACAACACGGTCAACTCGCTGTTCGAACCCGAGCAGAAGATGAAGGTCATCGACTGGGCCTCCTGATCGGCTGCGGCCTGAAAAGGCCGGGGCGCTGAACAGGACGAAAACCAAACGGCGGGCGGGGCCTATCCCGCCCGTACGGGGCTGGTTGCGGAGGAGCATTTTTGAGCGGCGTATTGCTTGAAGCAAGAGGGTTGAGCAAGTCCTTCGGGGCCTTGCGCGTGCTGCAGGACATCAGCTTCGATGTGCGCGGCGGCGAGGTGCTCGGCATCCTCGGTCCGAACGGGGCCGGGAAGACGACGCTTTTCAACCTGATCAGCGGCGACATCAGGAACGACACCGGCGGGCTGGTCTTCGCGGGAGAGCGCCTCGTCGGGCAGCCGCCCTATGTGCGCTGCCGGATCGGCATCGGCCGAACCTACCAGATCCCCCGCCCCTATGTGGGCATGACCACCTTCGAGAACCTGCTCGTTGCCGCTTCCTTCGGCGGCGGGCGGTCGGAGGCGGAAAGCTATGCGCTCTGCGCGCAGATCCTCCGCGACTGCGAACTGACCGACAAGGCCAACCGCTCGGCCGGCGCGCTGACGCTGCTCGACCGCAAGCGGCTGGAGCTCGCCCGCGCGCTCGCCTCCTCCCCGAAGCTGCTGCTGCTCGACGAGATCGCCGGCGGGCTGACCGACGAGGAGGGCAAGGCGCTGGTGCAACTGATCCGCCGCATCCGCGACCGGGGCGTGACGATCGTCTGGATCGAGCATGTGCTGCACGCGCTGCTCGCCGTCGCCGACCGGATCATGGTGCTGAACTTCGGCGAGAAGATCGCGGAGGGCTCGCCCGACGAGGTCATCGCCAATCCCGAGGTCCGGCGCGTCTATATGGGGATCGAGGCATGAGTGCCGCTCTTCTTTCCACGCACGGGCTCGTCGCCCGCTACGGCGATTTCCAGGCGCTCTACGGCGTCGATATCGAGATTTCGGCCGGCGAGGTCGTGGCGCTGATCGGCGCGAACGGTGCCGGCAAGTCGACGCTTCTGAAATCGATCATGGGGCTCTCGCGCGTCGCGCCGGACATGGTGCGCCTCGACGGCCGCCCGGTCGGCGGCAGCAAGCCGCATCGCATGGTGGCCGAAGGCATCGCCATCGTGCCGGAGGGCCGGCGGCTCTTCGTCGGCATGTCGGTCGCCGACAACCTGCGCGTGGCGCTCGACCATGCCGCCCCCGTGCGCGGCGAGGCCTGGACGATCGAGCGCGTCTATGCGCTCTTCCCGATCCTGAAAGAGAAGCAGGGCGTGCCCGTGCAATCTCTCTCCGGCGGTCAGCAGCAGATGGTGGCGATCGGCCGCGCGCTGCTGAACCAGCCGCGGCTGCTGCTCTGCGACGAGATCAGCCTCGGGCTCGCTCCGAAAGTGGTCAAGGAGATCTATCAGTCGATCCCGTCGATCTCGAAGAACGGCACCGCGATCATCCTGGTCGAGCAGGATGTCGGCCTGGCGAAATCGGCCTCCGACCGGCTCTATTGCATGCTGGAGGGGCGGGTGACGCTCAGCGGACGATCGGCCGACATGACCCGCGAGGCGATCGGCGAAGCCTATTTCGGAGCGTCCCATGCAGTGGCTTGATGCGCTCGTCCAGGGGGTCCTGCTCGGCGGCCTCTACGCGCAATACGCGCTCGGCATGGCGCTGATGTTCGGCGTGATGCGCATCGTCAACATCACCCATGGCGACCTCATGGTGCTGCTGGCGCTGACAGGCATCAGCATCGCCTCGACCTTCGCGCTCGGCCCCTGGTCGGTGCTGGTGATCCTCGTGGCGCTCGGCGCGATCATCGGCCTCGTGCTGCAGCGCTTCGTGCTGAACCGCGTCGTCGGCGCCGACCCGCTGCCCTCATTGATCGCCACGTTCGGCCTGTCGATCGCGATGCAGAACGCCATGCTGCAGGTCTGGTCCGCCGATACCCGCTCCATGCCGAATGCCGGCATCGCGCAGGCCTCCTTCCAGGTCGGGCCGCTCTTCGTCGGCGTGCTGCCGCTGATCGTGCTCCTGACGGCGACGGTGCTGACCGCAGGCCTTGCCGCCACCATGCGCTTCACCCGCTTCGGCCGGTCGCTTCGTGCGGCATCGGCCGATGTGGAGGCGGCGGCGATGTCCGGCGTCGATCCGAAGACCGTCTATGCCGGTGCGACCGCGCTGGCCGTGGCGATCCTCGGCTTTGCCGCGGTGTTCCAGTCGATGCGCTCGACCGTCTCGCCGGCCGATGGCGCCTTCCAGCTCATCTATGCCTTCGAGGCGGTCATCATCGGCGGCATGGGCTCCATCTGGGGCGCCTTCCTCGGCGCCATGGTGCTCGGCATCAGCCAGTCGATCGGCTTCCGCATCGATCCGGGCTTCGGCATCCTCGCCGGCCACCTCGTCTTCCTGATCATCCTTGCCCTGCGCCCGCAGGGTCTTCTCGGAAAGGAGTGAGGCCGTGACCGACGTGACTGCCGCCGCGCCCGATGACGCCACGACCTTCCCGCCGGTGCGCGTGCAGCGCCAGACGCCATCCGGCGTCGTCGCCCTGGTGCTCGGCATCGGCATCATCTGCACCGTCGCCTCCATGCCGCTCTGGGCAAGCCAGGGCCTGATCCGGGATGTCGTCGAGCTCTGCTGCTACATCGCGGTCGCGCAGATGTGGAACCTGCTGGCGGGTTATGCCGGCCTCGTCTCCGTCGGCCAGCAGGCCTTTGTCGGCGTCGCGGCCTATATGATGTTCGTGATGGCGCAGCTCTGGGGCATCAATCCCTTCGTCGCCGTCGTGCTGGCGATGATCGCGCCCGCGCTGCTGGCGATCCCGACCTATGGACTGCTGCACCGGCTCGACGGCCCCTATTTCGCCATCGGCACCTGGGTCGTCGCCGAGGTGATGCGGCTTGCGACCTCCGTCTTCGGCTATGTCAATGCCGGCGCGGGCATGAGCCTCAGGGTCATGACCGGCTATTCACCGATGGAGCGCGCCATCGGCGTCTCGGCGCTCTGCGCGCTCATGCTGCTGGCGACGGTCGGCGGCACCTATCTGCTCCTGCGCTCGCGCTACGGCCTGGCGCTGATCGCCATGCGCGACAACCCGGTGGCGGCCGCGAGCCAGGGCGTCAATGTCGGCCGGCTGCGCTTCCTCGTCTGGATCGCCGCCGCCGTCGGCACCGGCCTTGCCGGCGCCGTCTATTTCATGGCGCAACTGCGCATCACGCCGCCCTCCGCCTATGATCCCAACTGGGCGAGCATCGCGATCTTCATCGTCATGGTCGGCGGGCTCGGATCGCTCGAAGGCGTGCTGATCGGCGCGCTCATCTATTTCTTCGCCGACCGCTGGTTCGGTGAATACGGCGCGACCTATCTCGTGGTGCTCGGCCTCTTGACGCTGACCATGGCGCTCTTCGCCCGTGGCGGCATCTGGGGGCTGATCTGCAAGGTGGTCGACGCGCCGTGGTTTCCGACGCGACGGACATTGCTGGAGGACCGCAGATGAAGGCCGTTCTTTTCGAGGCGACGGGAGAGCCGCTCCGCATCGACGACATCGCCGCGCCGGAGCCGGCTGAAGACGAGGTGCTGCTGAAGATCGCCGCCTGCGGCATTTGCGGCTCCGATCTGCACATGACGGAGGACCCGACGACCTTCGGGCTGAAGCAATATGACGTGCTCGGCCACGAGTTCGCCGGCGAGATCGTCGCGGCCGGCAGCGCCGTGACCGGGCTGAAGCCCGGCGACCGGGTGGCGGTGGCGCCGATGCGCGGCTGCGGCCATTGCGAAAGCTGCCGTCGCGGCGAACCCGCCTGGTGCGCCGGGATGCGGCTGATCGG
>CAMPIK010000193.1 GCA_946886325.1 uncultured Shinella sp. | reverse complement strand
AGCGCCATCAGCGCCGTCAGCGCGACCCAGAAGATGACCGGGCTCGGCAGGCCGGCGAAGCGCGTGTTGAAAAGGGCGGTGAACATGCCGGGCACGTCGCCCGGCGGCTTGCCGCTCGACAGGTACTGCACGAAACCGACGAGCACGATGCTGAGCGCCAGCGTGACGATGACCGCCGAGACACGGCGGCGGGCAACCATGACGCCGTTGAAGAACCCGATGGCGAGGCCGATCGCGACGGCGAGCAGGGTGAAGAACCAGATCGAGGCGCCGGGGAACATCGCCGACGAGATGCAATAGTTGATGAGCAGGATGATGCCCCCGCCGGACAGATCGATCGACTTCACCCGCATGACCAGCAACTGCCCGAGAACGAGGATGCCGAGCGGCACGACCTGGCGTATGAAGACGCCGAGCACATTGGCGTTCAGCAATTGCGGGCGCGCGACGAACAGGATCACAAGCAGCAGGGCGAGCAGGTAGTAGGACGGCGGAACCTTGGCGATCCGGCGGAAAGCGGGAGAGTTGACGAGAGCCGACATGGTTCAGAGTCCGATCTTCTTGCGCGACTGGAGCGCCACAACCGCCATCAGAAGCACGCCCTTGATCGCCGTCTGGACGAAAGGGGTGACGTTCATCAGGTTCATGCCGTTGGAGAGCAAAGCGAGCACCGCGACGCCGATGACCGTGCCGTGCAGGCTGCCGATGCCGCCCGACAGCTGCGTGCCGCCGATCGCGACCGCCGTGATGGCGTCGAGTTCCATGAGCAGACCGACATTCGGGTCGCCGGAGACGATGCGTCCTGCGAGGAACACGCCGGCGAGCGCGGCAAACAGCGAGCAGACGACATAGGCCAGCAGGATGTTGCGGTTGGCCGGAATGCCGAAATTGCGCGCAGCATCCGTCGATCCGGCCGCGACGCCGCCGCCGATCGCAAAGAGGTGCAGGCCGTAGCGCGAGCCGTAGAGCAGCTTCCAGGCGACGAGGATCGTGGCGATGCCCCAGAAGACCGGCAGCGGAATGCCGGCCACCGACCCTTCCACCGACCACCTGACGGCATCGGGAATGGAGCCGCCCGAGACGGGACGAATGACCCGCGTGATGCCGAGTACGACATATTGCATCGAAAGCGTCGCGACGATCGGGTGCACGTTCAGCCGCGTGATGCAGTAGCCGTTCGTGGCACCGATGAGCGCGGCTGCCACGAAGACGCCGGGAACGGTGACATAGCCCGGCGCATCGAGCGAGAGGATCGCGGTCGTGAAACTGACGACCGAGCCGATGGACAGGTCGAGCCCGCCGACGAGCACGACGAACATCTGCCCGACCGCCGTGATGAGGAGCGGCATGCCCTGCGCGACGAGATTGGCGAGGTTGTCCCACTGGCCGAACTGGCTTGTCGTCGTGGCCAGCCACAGGGCCATGGCGACGGCGATGACGAGCGGAAAGATCCAGAGCCCGTGCCTGTGGCCGCGCCCTGTCAGAAACCTGCCGAGATTGCCGGAAGAAAGACTGTTCATTGCAGGGTCCGCTCCGTCATGCGCTGAGGGCCGCGTCGAGAATGCCGTGTTCGGTCGCTTCCGCGGCCCGCATTTCCGACACGGCGGTATTGCCGTGGATCACGTAGAGCCGGTCGCAGAGGCCGATCAGTTCGATCGTCTCGCGCGAGAGCACGAGCACAGCCCCGCCCCGGTTGGCGAACTCCCGCAGGATGCGATAGATTTCGGCCTTGGCGCCGATGTCGACGCCGCGCGTCGGCTCCTCTATCAGCAGCATGTCGGCATCGGTCGCGAGATAGCGGCCAAGCAGCACCTTCTGTTGATTGCCGCCGGACAGCGCGCCCACAATGGCGGATGGGCCTTTCGCCTTGACGTTAAGCCGCCGCATTGTCTCCGCGACCACTTCGCCGTAACGCTTCGCGGTGCGCATGGCCGGCCGGCGCGCATGCAGCGCCATGACGATGTTCTGCTCGACGGAATGGCCGAGAAACAGGCCCTCGTCCTTGCGGTCTTCAGGCACGAAGGCGCCGCCCATCGCCTGCCAGCGGCGCACGCCGCCTTCCTTCGGCAGCGGCAGCCGCATCTCTTCGCCGCGGCGGATCGCCATTCCCTCTACAGGCGCGAACCGGCCCACAAGGGCGCGCAGCGTCTTCTGCTGCCCCTGCCCCTCGAGGCCGGCAAGACCGACGATCTCGCCCTTCTTCACAACCAGCGAGAAGGGCGTCGCATCAGGCTCAAGCTTCAGGCCGTCGATCGTCAGCGCCGCGTCGCCTGGCGTACCGGAACGTTCCGGGAAAAGGTCCTCCAGCTCGCGACCAACCATCATCGCGATCAGCGCGCCCGGCGTCATCTCGGCGAGCGGCCTTGTCCCGACCCGCTGGCCGTCCTTCAGCACTGTGACGACGTCGCAGATCGCGAAGATCTCGTCCATGCGGTGGGAGATGTAGACGATCGCCTTGCCCTGGTCGCGCAGTTGCCGGATATGCCGGTTCAGGATTTCGACATCGGCGGCATTCAGCGCCGCCGTCGGCTCGTCGAGAATGAAGACGCCGGCATCGGCATCGATGCCGTGCGCGATCTCGACGAATTGCCGCTCGGCGATGGAGAGTTCGGAGACCAGCGTGTCCGGGTCAAGCGTGAGACCGAGGCGCGAGAGGGCTGCCCTGGTTTCCTCCCGCATGCGCCGCCGGTCGATCCCGCCGAAGCGGCCGACAGGCTCGCGGCCGAGAAACATGTTTTCCGCGATCGACATGTTGGGCAGCAGCGACAATTCCTGGAACACCGTCGATATGCCGGCTTCGAGGGCTGCCCGCGGATTGGCGAAGGTGACGGTGCGGCCGGCAAAGCGGATCTCTCCGCGATCCGGCTGGTGCACGCCGGCCAGGATCTTCATCAGCGTCGACTTGCCGGCGCCGTTTTCGCCCATCAGGGCGTGAACCGTGCCCGGCGCCAGCGCCAGCGACACGTCCTGCAGCGCGACGCTTCCGCCGAACGACTTGAATATGCCCGACATTTCAATGAGATTCGTCATGGATTTCCTCCGCATGCAGATCGGGGGCGGAGACAGACCGTCTGCCTCCGCCGCTACCGGCTACTGCTTGGCGTAGAACTCCTTGAGCTGCTCTTCCGAGAGCTCGGACGGCCACCAGACGTTGGCGGAGAGGTCGTCGCGATAGTAGGTCTTGACCTTCTCGAGGTCCCAGCCCGGCGGGTTGTAGTCGTAGTGCTTCTTCAGCTCCTTGCCTTCCAGAAGCGCCACGGCGGCGCGGATGCCGGCGGCACCCTGGGCAGGGCTGTATTCGGAGGAGACCGACTTGAAATTGTCGGCGATCCACTGGCCGAAGAAACCGTTGTTGCCTTCGCCCGAGATCGGCGGAATGGTCGCGCCGAACTGCTTGAAGACGTCGACGCAGGCGCGCGTCATGTCGGCGCCGGAAGACCAGATGCCGGCGACGTTGGGGTCGTTGAGATAAAGCGTCTCGCAGACCTTCTTGGCCTTGTCATACTGCCAGTCGCCGTGTTCCTCGGCGGTGATCTTGATCTCGGTGCCTTCAAGCGACTGGACGAGACCATTGTAGCGGTTGGTGTCCTCCGGATGGCCGGCAAGGCCGCGCAGCACCCAGATATTGCCGGTGCCGCCGAGTTCCTTGACGAGGAAGTCACCCATGACCTTGCCGAAATGCTCGGCGCCGCCCTGGATCTCCGTCGTATAGGCGTCGGAATCGATGCGCCCGGTGTGCAGCACGACGGGAATGCCGGCCGCAACGGCCTTCTCGATGCTGGCGTTCGCCGAGGTCGAGGTGACCGGCTGCACGATGATCGCATCGACCTTCTGGGCGATCAGGTCCTCGATGTCGGCGACCTGCTTCTTCTGGTCGAAGCCGGCATCGAGCAGGACGAACTTGGAAATCCGCTCGTCGCGGTCGGCCGCCGCCTGGGTTTCATGCGCCACCTGCACGGTCCAGGTGTTGGCATTGACGCCGAAGCTGCTCATGCCGATGACCCAGGGCGCGTCCTTCTTGTACTTGCCGGCCTCGACCGTCGGATTGTTCTCCGCCCGCGTCGTCACGCCGTCGAGGAGATGAACCTCCTCGGCGAACGCGCCGCTCGCGAAGACCACGCCGGCCAGCAATGCCGACAGGCCGAATTTTCTGATGATGCTGCTCATGCTTCTCCTCCAAAAGCTTGTGTCCACGAGGGGAAGGGCGTCCCTTCTTGGCATGCGGCATCGATGGCCCGTGACGTGATGTCCGGGACTCGCCTGCAGCCTGAAACGACCTGAAACTCTCCTCCGACCGACACAAAACCACTGGCCATTTGGCTTGTCAATAGTTATTCAGACTGAATGAATAATTGGCGATCCTTGCAAATCGCCCGTCCGGATGCGAAGGCTGGCGCTGGAGAATGCGACCATCCGGCACGATGGAGGAGACAGTGACGCGGACCGTTCTATGCTTCGGGGACTCGAATACCTACGGCCAGATTCCCGGCCGCGGGCCGCTCGAACGCTATCGCCGCGACCAGCGCTGGGGCGGCGTTCTGCATGGCCTTCTCGGCCCGAACTGGCAGATCATCGAGGAGGGCCTGAGCGGACGGACCACCGTGCATGACGATCCCATCGAGGGGTCGCTGAAGAACGGCCGGACCTATCTGCGCCCCTGCCTGCAAAGCCACGCGCCGCTCGATCTCATCATCATCATGCTCGGCACGAACGACCTGAAGCGGCGCTTCAACATGCCGCCGTCGGAAGTCGCCATGGGCATCGGCTGCCTCGTGCACGACACGCGGGAGCTTTCGCCCGGCCCCGGCGGCCACGATCCGGAAATCATGATCGTCGCACCGCCGCCGATGCTCGACGACCTGAAGGAATGGGAGTCGATCTTCTCCGGCGCACAGGAGAAATCCCGCAAGCTCGCGCTCGAATTCGAGATCATGGCGGATTCGCTGGAGGTGCATTTCTTCGATGCCGGCACTGTCTGCGGCTGCTCGCCCGAAGACGGGTTCCATATCGACGAGGCAGCACACCGGCAGCTCGGCGAAGCGCTGGCGCAGGAAGTGCTGGCGATCGGGTGGCCCGATGCGTGAAGCCGCCTTCGCCCGCAGGGCCGCAGCCAAATCCGGGAAGGATTACCCCCTTGCCTGATATGCGATTTGCGCCTCCCAACCCGCTTCGCATCGCCGATCGCGCCAGCGGACTGAACTCGCTCAGCGTGCGCAGCTACAACGAGCGGCTCGTGCTGTCGCTTCTCCTCCAGAACGAGGCGACGACGCGCCTCGAGATCGGCGAGAAGACCGGTCTTTCGGCACAGACCATCTCCGTCATCGTGCGCTCGCTCGAACAGGAAGGCCTCGTCGTTCGCGGAGAGGCGCAGAAGGGCCGCGTCGGCCCGCCGACGACGCCGCTGATGCTGAATTCGGAAGGCGCCTATTCGGTCGGCGTCAGCGTTGGCCATCGCAATACCCATATCGTCGTCGTGGATTTCATCGGCAACGTGCAGCACCAGCATGTGCTGCCGCACCGCGTCGCAGGCGCCTTCGATGCGCTCGAAACCCTGCCCGGCGAAATCCGCACCGCCATTGCCAGCCTTTCCGAAAGCCGGCAGGGACGCATCGCCGGCGTGGGGCTTGCCCTCCCCACCCCGCCGTTGCAGAT
>CAMPIK010000192.1 GCA_946886325.1 uncultured Shinella sp. | reverse complement strand
GCGCCGGGGCCGGGGATCGCCTTTTCCGGCACCTTGCCGAGGATGATCATGCCGAGCACCTCGTCCTTGGTCACGTCCTCGGTGCGGGCGTGGCCGACGACCTGGCCGTTCTTCATCACCGAGACGCGGTCGGCGAGGTCGAAGACGTCGTGGATGTCGTGGCTGATCAGGAAGATGCCGATGCCTTCGCGCTTCAGCTGCTTGATCAGTTCGCCGACCTGCGCCGTCTCCTGCGGGCCGAGGGCCGCCGTCGGTTCGTCCATGATGAGGATGCGGGCGTTGAAGAGGATGGCGCGGGCGATCGCCACCGATTGCCGCTGGCCGCCCGACAGCGCCTTCACCGGCTCCTTGAAGCGCTGGAAGTTCGGGTTGAGCCGGCCCATCACCTCGCGGGCCTTGGCCTCCATCGCCACGTCGTCGAGCGTGCCCCAGGGGGTGCGCAGCTCGCGGCCGAGATAAAGGTTGGCGGCGGCATCGACATTGTCGGCGACGGCGAGCGTCTGGTAGATCGTCTCGATGCCGTATTTCTTGGCATCGCGCGGGTTGTTGATGTCGGCCGGTTCGCCATTGATCAGGATCTCGCCGCGGTCGCGCTTGTAGGCGCCGGAGAGGATCTTGATCAGCGTCGACTTGCCGGCGCCGTTATGGCCGAGAAGAGCGACCACTTCGCCGGGATAAAGGTCGATCGAAGCGTCGTCCACGGCATGGATGCCGCCGAAGGAGATGGAAATGTTCTTCATTTCCACGAGCGGAGTGCGTTGATCCGTCATTGTTCCAACTCCTCTTACTTGGCCCTGGAGCGATAGACCGTGTCGAGCCAGACGGCGACGACGAGGACCATGCCGACCACGATTCTCTGGAAGGGCGTGTCGATGCCGAGAAGCACCATGCCCGATTGCAGCGACTGCATGACGAGGGCGCCGAGCATGGCGCCGGCGATCGTGCCCATGCCGCCGGCAAGCGAGGTGCCGCCGATGACGGCCGCCGCGATCGTGTAGAGCTCGTCGAGCTCGCCCTGCGCGTTGGTCGCGGCGTTGAGGCGGGCCGTCGAGATTGCCGCCGCGATGGCGCAGAGCATGCCCATCAGCGCGAAGATCTTGACCGTCACCCAGCGCGTCTTGATGCCGGCGAGTTCTGCCGCTTCCGGGTTGCCGCCGAGCGCGAAGACGTAGCGGCCGAAGCGCAGCCGGGTCGAGATGAAGGTCATGACGATGCCGACGCCGATGGCGATCAGCACGGGGATGGCGATGCCATGGGCGATGAAGAGCCCGCCCTCCGGCCAGGCGATGCCGTTGGCATCGGCGAAGCGGCGCGCAATGGCGACCGGCCAGGGATAGCTGTTGACGATGGTGACGGCGCCGAGCACCGCAAAGCAGCCGACGCCAACCAGGAAATATTCCGCCCACATCGGCCGGAGCGGAAAGCCGAAGCGCTTGCGCTGCTTGCGGGAGTTGAGGATCGTCAGCACGATCGCGATGCAGGCGACGATGCCGATCGCCCAGCTCGCGGTGGCGCCGATCGAGCCGGTGGTGCCGCCGCCCATCAGGCGGAAGTTGGCGTCCATGGGGGCGACCGTGCGGCCGCTCGTCACGAACCAGGTCGCGCCGCGCCAGACGAGCAGGCCGCCGAGCGTGACGATGAAGGAGGGTACGCCGAGAAAGGCGATGATCGAGCCCTGCAGCGCGCCGATTGCGGCGCCAAGCGACAGGCCCACGAGAAGCGTGACCACCCAGAGAAGCGGGTGGTTGAAGCCGAGCACCTGCGGCAGCAATTCGGCCTGCACAACGCCCATGATCATGCCGACGAAGCCGAGGATGGAACCGACCGAGAGGTCGATGTTGCGCGTCACGATGACGAGCACCATGCCGGTCGCCATCACCGCGACGGAGGCCGTCTGGACCGAGAGGTTCCAGAGGTTGCGCGGCGTCAGGAAGAGGCCGCCGGAGAGAACATGAAACCCGATCCAGATGATCAGGAGCGCGCCGATCATGCCGAGCAGGCGCGTGTCGATCTCGGTTGCGCGGAAGAAGCGCTTGACCGGATGCTCCATCGACTGTCGGGCGCGATTGGATTGTGTGGCATTCGTGATGTCGGCCATGGCCTTGCCGTTCCCCCACCTATGTTGATCTTCTTGAGCCGGGCGTCGTTCGAGGATGCGTCGCCGCGGTCATCCTCCGCCCATGACCCTCCTTGCGCAAGCGCCGCAACGGTTCGACGTTGCGGCGCCTGGAGAGGGTCAATCAGCCTTTACGGGCAGCCCGTGTCGCGAGCGACTTAGTCGCAAGCGGGCGTCGTGCCGGCGGAAACGCCCTGGCACGCGGCTTCCTTGGAAATCCAGCCGGCGTCGATGACGACGTTGAGGTTTTCCTTGGTGATCGGCATCGGAGCGAGGAAGACGGACTGCATCTCGACGCCCTTCGGGCCGCCGGCGAATGCCTGTACGCCTTCGATCTCTTCCATGGTCTTGCCGCCGGCGAGCGCGGACGCGATTTCAGCGGCGCGCTTGCCGAGTTCGCGGGCGTCCTTCCAGACCGAAACGGTCTGCGTGCCGAGAGCGACGCGGTTGAGCGCGGCATGGTCGCCGTCCTGGCCGGAGACCGGGACCGAACCTGCCATGCCCTGTGCGGCGAGGGCCGCGACTGCACCGCCGGCCGTGCCGTCGTTGGAGGCAACGACCGCGTCGACCTTGTTGTCGTTGGCGGTCAGGAACTGCTCCATGTTCTTCTGGGCATTTTCCGGCTTCCAGCCGTCGGTATAGGCTTCGCCGACGTTCTTGATCTTGCCCGAGTCGATTGCTTCCTTCAGCACTTCCATCTGGCCGGAGAAGAGGAAGTCGGCATTCGGGTCGGAGGACGAGCCCTTGATGAAGACGTAGTTGCCTTCAGGCTTCGCCTTGAAGACTTCGCGCGCCTGCATGCGGCCGACTTCCTTGTTGTCGAAGGTGATGTAGAAGGCGGCCGGGTTTTCGATCAGGCGGTCGTAGCCGACGACCGGAATGCCTTCGGCAGCAGCCTTTTCGATGGCCGGGCCGATGGCTTCGCTATCCTGCGCCAGCACGATGATGGCATTGGCGCCCTGGGCGATCAGCGATTCGACGTCGGTCAGCTGCTTTGCAGCGGACGACTGGGCATCAGCCGAGATGTACTTGTCGCCGGCAGCCTCGAGAGCGGCCTTGATGGCGGCTTCGTCGGTTTTCCAGCGCTCTTCCTGGAAGTTCGACCAGGAGACGCCCACGGTCATGCCTTCGGCGGCGGCGACGGAATGCAGCGATACGAGGATGGCAGCCCCTGCCATCAGCTTCAGAACGGTTTTCATGATGTCCTCCCAAGTGAATGCCGGCCGCCCTGGACGAACCTCCCGCCTCAGTCAACGACCAGCCACAAACACTGTCGCAAACCCTAGCCCCAAAATGCTCCGGGATTTTTTCTCGACAGTCGAGAAAATAGATGTCAGATGTTTCGGGGGCTGTCAACATGGCTCGGGGAGGAGCCTGGCCTTGGCTCGTGACAGATGCTTTGGGAGGGGCATGTGTTGCAATGGACTGACATGACGGGACGCGTGACATGCTGACGAAATCCAGCACCGAACTGGTGCGTCAGCAGAACAGCGGGCTCGTGCTGTCGGCGCTGCGCAAGCACCGCGTCCTCTCCCATACCGACATTTCGCAGCACACCGGCCTTGCGTCCGCGACCGTCTCGGCGATCACCGCGGAGCTTGAGCGCCAGCGCATCATCGAGCGCCAGGAACAGCAGCCGGCGACGGGCCGGGGGCGGCCGCGCGTGCTCTTCAGCCAGAGGCGGGATGTCGGCTTTCTCGTCGCCGTGCGCATCTCGTCCGATATCGTGCAATATTCGCTGGCGGATTTTTCCGGAACGCTGATCGACCGCTTCGAGGAGGTGCGCGATCACGGCGACCCGTCGACCGAGCATTTCGCGCAAATCCTGCGCGCCGCCCTCCTGCGCCTCGCGCGGCGCTCGTCATTGTCGCCCGAGTCGATCCTGCGGGTCTCGATCAGCAGCAAGGGGCTTGTCGACGGCGAGCGGCCCGTGTTGCTCTGGTCGCCTGTTTTCGGCGACCGGCAGATCGATTTTGCGGCCTGCCTGCCGGACGGATGGCCGGCGGTCGTCAATCTCAACAACGAGTCGCTGCTCGTCGCGCATGCGCTGTCGATGCGGATGGACCGGGGTCCGGATGCGGGGCCGGCGGGCAAGGCGGTGCTGTCGCTCGGCCATAGCGTCGGTCTCGGTATCGCGCGGCGCGACCGGGCCGGCGATATCCATGTCAGCGCACCGAACTTCGGCCATATGCTGAATGCGGCCGACGGCAAACTGTGCCGCTGCGGCTCCGTCGGCTGCATCGAGGCCTCGGCGGGGTTCTATGGCATCCTGCGCGCCGCCTTCGAGGTGCCGCCCGACACGATCCCGGCGAAGTTCGTGCCGATTGCGGAAATGGACAAGATCGCGCTTCGGGCGCGCCAGGGACACCGCATGTCGGAATATGCCTTCCGGCAGGCCGGCATGGCGCTCGGGCAGGGCCTGTCGCGGGTCTTCAGCCTCTATGACACGATGTCGGTCGCCATCACCGGACCCGGCACGCGCTACATGGACCTGCTGACGCGCGGCTTCGAGGAGGGGCTGCGCCAGTCGCAGCACATCCGCCTCCAGGGCATGCCGCGGCTGTCCATCGTGCCTGAAGAATCCACCCTCGTTTTCGAGGGGCATCTCGATCGCGGACTGCGGGAGATCGACCAGCAAATTGCCTCGGTGCGGATAAAGGCGGCGGCGGGTTAGCGCGTTTCGACGGATCGAAGACCCTTGGAATTGACAAAAATCAACTCATAAGCCTCTGAATATTATTTTTTATCATCTTATTCTAAAAATACGATGTGAATTAACAGAGTGGTAATTTCCCCGCACCAGATTTGGGAACTGTAGGTCCTCACAACAATCTTTCGTTCTGAGCCGGCATGACGCCGACGACCTGCGGCCGGATCGGATCCGGATGGCAACACCGCACCCGTTCCAGTTTGTGAAGCGCATTCGTTCCGGCCGCAGCAGCCGCACGGGAGCGATCCCGCATGCGCTTCGTCCATCCGCCAGGAGGCACCAGGGAAATGAAACTCACCATCGCGCGCATGCTCACGGTCTTCGCAGTCGTCGTGACGCTCGGCCTATCGGCCTCGATCGCGTTCGAAACGCTGACGCTGGAGAAGGTCAAGGTCAACGGGCCGATCTATGCCGACATCGTCGATGGAAAGGACCTGATCGCCGATATCCTGCCGCCGCCGCTTTATCTCGTCGAGGCCTATATGCTGGCCAATGAAGGGGCGATCCATGATGAAATGGCAGTTGGCAATGCCGAGAAGATCAGGGCGCTGAAGAAGGGCTACGATGCCCGCCGCGCCTATTGGAAGGCGTCTTCCCTGCCGGATGTGATGAAGGCGAAACTGGAAACCGACGTGCTCGCCAAGGGCGACCGGTTCTGGAGCAACATGGACCTGCGCTATCTCGCGGCGGTCGCGAGCAAGGACAACGCCGCGATGCATGTGGCGATGGACAGTCTGACGAGCGATTTTCACGCCCATGAGGCGGCCGTTCTCGAACTTGTGGCGATGGCCGAGACGCATGCCCGCGACCTCGAAGCCAAGGCAGAGACCGA
>CAMPIK010000191.1 GCA_946886325.1 uncultured Shinella sp. | reverse complement strand
CGACACCTTCGCCTATCTCGCCTTTCCCAATCGTCCGCGGCCGCCCTGGGGACCGCTGACGCTCTATCTGACCATCGTCGCGGTCGGCATTGCCGGCATCGCCATCTATCTGGCGAACCGCATGATGCAGCCGTTCCGCATGCTGGAAAGCACGATCGGCGCCATCAGCGCGGATGGCACGATCCCGACGATCCCGGAAAAAGGCCCGCCGGAAGTGCGCGTGACGGCCGGCGCCATCAACCGGCTTTCCGGACGGCTGAACGCCGCGGTCGAAAGCCGGATGCGGCTCGTCGCGGCGGCCGGCCACGATCTTCGCACCCCGATGACCCGGATGCGGCTGCGCGCCGAGTTTTTCGACGAGGAGGAGCGCACCGCCTGGCTGAAGGATATCGACGAACTGGACCGGATCGCCGACAGCGCCATCCGCCTCGTGCGCGAGGAAGTGAGCGAGGATTCGCGCCAGGCGATCCGGCTCGATGGGATGCTGGAGGAAATCGGCCAGGAGCTCGGCGACCTCGGCCACCCGGTCTCGATCGCACCGCTCGCCCCCGCAACCATCCAGGCGACGCCGCTTGCCGTCAAGCGGGCGCTGCGCAACCTGCTCGTCAATGCCGCGACTCATGGCGGCGGCGCCAGCGTGTCGATGATGCTGGATGCGAAGGAGGTTGCCGTCGTCATCGAGGATGATGGCCCCGGCATACCGGAAGACATGATGCACCGGGTCTTCGAACCCTTCTTCCGGGTCGATGAAGCGCGGCGGAAATTCTACCCCGGCGCCGGGCTTGGGCTGGCTATTGCCCGTGAGATTCTCGGCAACAACGGCGGCACGCTCGCCCTTGCCAACCGCCCCGGCGGCGGGCTGCGCCAGGTCGTTACCTTCCCGCGCGCGCCGCAGGCCTAGACGCGCAGCACGCGACTTCCGATATAGCGAGAATACAGCGTCTCGTGCCGGTTTTCGCCGGCGCGAGCGGGCGCGCATGCCCGCATTTCAGGCTTTACATTCATCGTTCAATATATACGATCGTTTTATATGAAAAATTGTCATATCATTTGACATGGTCCCTCACTATACCTATATTGCACCTCATCATGAAAACAACAATCGAAATATCCCAAGGCATGTTCAAGCTCTACCATCAGGTCAGTCGCCTGGTGAACGAGTGCATGATGGATGAAGGCGTTTCGCTCGCGCGAAGCAAGTTCCTCCTGTTGCTCGAATGTCAGGGTCCGCAGCGGTCCACGGATATCGCCTGCGCACTCGGTTTTGCGCCCCGTACGGTGACGGAAGCGATCGACGGCCTCGAACGCGACAAGCTTGTCGTGCGCGAGCCCGACCCGAAGGACCGCCGCGCCAAGATCGTCTCGATCACGGACACGGGCCGCTCGGTGATCAACGCCGCCCAGCAACCGCAGCACAAGACGATCGAGGCGATCTTTTCGGCGCTCAGCGAGACGCAGAAGGATCAGCTTGCCGAGATCATTCAGGTGCTGAGTTCGCGCACGGACGAGATCCAGCGTTCGCGCAACGAGGACATTGGCGTCACGCCGCCTGCGCCCCTTCGCGCCGTCGGCTGATCGAACAGGCCGCCTGCCCCGGCAACGGGCAAAGCTCAAACGTGAAGAAGGCCGGGATCGCTCCCGGCCTTCTTCGTATCCAGGGCTTGCGCCTGATTACATGGCGTTCATCGGGCCGATGCCGAAGAACAGCGTCTCGCCGGACGAGTCGTCGACGCCGTCATTGTCGGTCACGACATAGCCGTTGCCGGCCGCATCGATCGTAAAGCCCTCGACCTTGTCGACGACATAGCCGCCGCCTGCCTTCAGGTCCGGAATGAGGTCGCGGACCTCTTCCTTCTTGACGACCGGCAGGTCACCGCCGAGTGCTGCCGGCTTCAGGTCGGCGAGTGCGACGCGGTAGATCTTCTTCAGCTTCGCGGCCTTGCCGAGCAGGTTGTCACGCTCGACGATATAGGCGTAGTCGCCGTTCGCTGTGATTTCGGATAGACCAACCCAGCCGTCGCCCTTCGGCTCGAGCGGATAGCGCACGGCGCCCCATTCTTCCGAAGACGGCTTGTAGGAGACGAGCTTGACGAAGCCCTTCTCGTCGTCGCCCCATTCGCGCTGAACGGCCATCCAGAGCGTCATGTCGTCGCCTTCGCCGACGGTCGTGATGCCTTCGAAGCCGAAGCGCTTCTCACCGGCGCGCAGTTCGGCCGGGATCGCGATTTCCTTCTTGATCTCGCCCTTGGCGTTCACGTGAAGGATCGCGTGGCTGTAGAGCTTGTCGGTGTTGCCTTCGGAGGCGAGCCAGTAGCCGCCCTCGCCGTCAAGCGCGACGCCCTCGATGTCGAGCTTCTGGGCCGGTGCGCCGTCGCGGGTGATGCGCAGCGCATCGGTGATCATCGCCGGCTTCTGGTTCGCGTCGATCGTGAAGATCGTCGGCTGCGAGGAATAGACCGAGTCGTTGACGGCATAGAGCATGCCCGGCTGGTCCTTGGAGGCCGTGAGGCCCGAAAGCGCCCCGAAGCCGACCAGTTCGCCGTCCTTTTCGGCTGAGACGATCTGCGGATACTGGGCTTCGCCTTCGGCGCGCTCGTAGATCATGACATGCGAGCGTGCGCCGCCGTCTTCGACGAGATCGGTCTCGTTGGCGGTCACGAAGAGGTTGCGGCCGGGGATGGCAACGGCGCCTTCCGGGCCAACGCCGGACGGAAGAAGCTGCAGCAGTTCCGGCTCGCCGCCCGTGTCCTTGTAGACGCCGACGATGGATGCGCGCTCCGCCAGGATGAAGAACAGGTTGTCCTCGCCGAACGTGCCCGCTTCCATGCCCTCAGGCTCGACGCCCTTCTTGTTGCGCTTGTCCGGATAGTGACCGATCTTCGCGATCTCGCGCTCCAGGCCGGCACCGTTTTCGTAGAGAACCTTGCCGGTCTTGTCGAAGATGGTGAAGCCGCGCGAACCGCCCTTCCAGTCGCCTTCGTTGGCGATGACGAGACGGTTGTCGTCGAGCCACTTGACCGCGTCGGGCTCGCGCGGAACGTCCTTCATTTCGCCGGTGAACTTCAGAGCGCCGTCACGCTTCGTGTCGATGCCCTCGAGGCTCGTCGTGCCGGCGGAGAAGTGACCCTTCACCTCGCCCGACTTGCCGTCGATGATGACGATGTAGTTGTTTTCCTGCATCGTCAGGGCGATTTCGTCCTGGCCGTTGAAGGAGACGAATTCCGGCTCCGGATCGTCACCGGCGACGTCGGCGATACCGGTCAGCGTCACGCGCTTCAGCGAGCCGCAATCGACCACGCCGTCCTTGAGCGAGACAATGACGAGGTCGCCGGCGGGCATCTGCGGGATGTCGCCGTCGTTGACGTCCTCGTCGCGCTCGTTCTCGATGGCGATCGCAGCGATCGTCTTGTCCTTGTTGAGGGCGATCGAGTCCGGCTGGCCGCCGATGTCGCAGGTCGCTTCGGACGCCTTGGAGGCGATGTCGACCGTGACGAGCACGCCCGACGGCTTGGTGAAGCTCTCGCTGGTATTGACGGCGACCAGCGCCTTGCCGCCGGCAACGGCAACCGAGGTCGGCTCGCCGTCGAAGGAGACGAGGCCGCCGGCCTTGGGGGCCTTGGCATCGGTGATGTCGATGAAGCCGATCGCCTTCAGCGGGCTGTCGGAATAGACGAGCATGTTGCCATCTTCGGTCGCCGCGATGATCTCCGACGACGTGACGGACTTCTGGTCAGCGTCGGCCGGCAGGTTGTCGGCGACGGCAAAGGACGCAATACGATTGAATACGGGTTCGGCATGGGCAGCCGGTGCGACGGATGCGGCCAGAACGGCAGCGAGCGCCGCGGTGAGCGAACGGGTTTTCATGAAATCCTCCGGGGTCCGGTGTAAAGGAACCCGGCGGTTCTGGCCCTTGCATGTTACAAACAGATGACAAGGCGCAAAGGTTGCGGCGCAAGCCTTCGCGGCCAGCAAAAAGGGGTCCGGCGAACCGGACCCCTGGTGTCGAGGAGGCATGGCGGGCGGAGTGGTTCCCCGCGCTGCCGCTCAGGCCGTATCAGCTGTTGACAGCGTCCTTCAGACCCTTGCCGGCCGAGAACTTCGGCACGTTGCGTGCCGGAATGTCGATCTCGGCGCCGGTCGAAAGGTTGCGACCCTTCGAGGCTTCGCGACGCGATACGGAGAAATTGCCGAAACCGACGAGACGAACGTCGCCGCCGCTCTTCAGTTCGGACTGGATCGTATCAAATACGGCATCAACGGCACCGGCCGCATCCGTCTTCGACAGGCCGGACTTTTCGGCGACTGCAGACACGAGTTCGTTCTTGTTCATGTTTCCACCCCTTTCACTACGGTTCGAAACGACTCTATTTCAAGTCGGGGGCAGAATACGCATCGGCCCCTCCGCCGCAACTGGATTTCGGCTGCATCCCCTGAGAAACCGGGCTTTTCGCACTGTTTTCAGCAAAAAAGGCCGGCGATGACGCCGGCCTTTGTTCCAATTCATAACAATTGCGAACAATCGCAAGACTTTGTTCACCCTAGTGGGCGATCGCCGATCCCGTCTCGTCGGCCGATTCGACCGCTGCGACGGGCGCCGCATGCAGTTCGGCATCCCACTCGATCGGCTCGGGAACCCGCAGCAGCGCATGCTGGATCACCTCGCCCATGCGGGAAACCGGGATGATCTCCATGTTGTTCTTCACGTTATCCGGGATATCCGCCAGGTCCTTGGCGTTTTCCTCCGGGATCAGCACCTTCTTGATGCCGCCGCGAAGCGCTGCGAGCAGCTTCTCCTTGAGACCGCCGATCGGCAGAACCCGGCCGCGCAGCGTGATCTCGCCGGTCATCGCGACATCCTTCGAGACCGGGATGCCGGTCATGATGGAGACGATGGCCGTCGCCATGGCGACACCGGCCGACGGACCGTCCTTCGGCGTCGCACCTTCCGGCACGTGCACGTGGATGTCGGCCTTGTCGAAACGCGGCGGCTCGATGCCGAAATCGATGGCGCGCGAGCGGACATAGGAGGCCGCCGCCGAAATCGATTCCTTCATCACGTCCTTCAGGTTGCCGGTCACCGTCATGCGGCCCTTGCCACCCGGCATGGAGACACCTTCGATCGTCAGCAGTTCGCCGCCGACCTCGGTCCAGGCGAGACCCGTCACCACGCCGACCTGGTCGTCACGCTCGGCTTCGCCGTGGCGGAAGCGCGGAACGCCCAGGAAGTCGTTGATGTTCTCGGCTGTCACCTCGACCTTCGTGGCCTTGCCCTTGATGATCTCGGTGACCGCCTTGCGGGCGAGCTTCATCAGTTCGCGCTCGAAGTTACGGACACCGGCCTCGCGGGTATACTGCTGGATCACCGCCATCAGCGCACCGTCGGTGACGGAGAATTCCTTCTCCTGCAGCGCGTGGTCGCGGATTGCCTTCGGCAGCAGGTGGCGCTTCGCGATCTCCAGCTTTTCCTCTTCGGTATAGCCGGCGATGCGGATCACCTCCATGCGGTCCATCAGCGGCGCCGGGATGTTCAGCGTGTTGGCCGTGGTGATGAACATCACGTTGGACAGGTCGTATTCGACTTCCAGGTAGTGATCCATGAAGGTCGAGTTCTGTTCCGGATCGAGCACCTCGAGCAGAGCCGACGACGGATCGCCGCGGAA
>CAMPIK010000190.1 GCA_946886325.1 uncultured Shinella sp. | reverse complement strand
GCCCTGCCGACCGTCATTTCCGACCGCCTGTCGCTGGAGCAGATATTCGGCAACCTGTTCGACAATGCGGTCAAATACCAGTATCCGGGTCGGGCGCCGAAGATCGTCGTCAGCGCCCGCTCGAACGGCCGCGCCGGCTTCCTCATCGAATTCGAGGACAACGGCCGCGGCATCGCGCCGGAGGATCACGAGCGCGTCTTCGAACTCTTCCGGCGATCCGGCCAGCAGGACAAGCCCGGCGAAGGCATCGGACTTGCGCATGTGCGTACGCTGGTTCGTAACCTTGGCGGTGATATATCCGTGCGGTCGCAGTTCGGTCACGGCACCACATTCGTCATTCGACTTCCCCATGACCTCGGGAAGGTAGTCAGGAGTATGCAGGCATGAATGCAGCAGGAAAAGAAGTGACCATCGTGATGGTCGAGGACGATGAAGGCCATGCGCGGCTCATCGAAAAGAACATCCGACGTGCCGGCGTCAACAACGAGATCGTGCCCTTCACCGACGGCACGTCGGCCCTCGACTACGTGCTCGGCACGGATCGAACCGGCTATGTCAGCCGCGCCAGTTCGCTGCTGATCCTGCTCGATCTCAACCTGCCCGACATGTCGGGCATCGATATCCTCGAGAAGATCAAGACGAACCAGCACACCAAGCGCCTGCCGATCGTCATCCTGACGACGACGGATGACGAGACGGAGATCAAGCGGTGCTATGATCTCGGCGCCAACGTCTATATTACCAAGCCTGTCGAGTATGAGAGTTTCGCCCATGCGATTCGCCAGCTCGGCCTGTTCTTTTCCGTCATGCAGATTCCAGAGACGTTATAAATGGGCGATCCCGTCCGCATCCTTTATATCGACGACGATCCGGCGCTTGTGCGGCTTGCGGAAAAGCAGCTCGGTCGCCGCGGCTATGAGATCATTCATGCCGAGGATGCGGAAAGCGGTCGCGCCAGACTGGAAGAAGGCGGCATCGACGCCGTGATCCTCGATCATTATCTGCGGGCCGGGACAGGGCTCGATTTCATGATGGCGATCAGGGAACGGTTCGAAAACATACCGGTCGTCTACGTGACCGGTTCGAGCGAGGCGCGCGTTGCCGTCGAGGCGCTGAAGGCGGGCGCGGCCGACTATGTGATCAAGACCGTCGGCGAGGAGTTCATGCCGCTGCTGGCCAATGCCCTTGGCCAGGCGCTGGAGAATGCCGCCCTGAAACGGGCCAAGGAGCAGGGCGACCGGGAAATTCGCCTCGCCAAGGAGCGCGCCGAGGTGCTGCTCTCGGAGGTCAACCACCGCGTCGGCAATTCGCTGGCGCTGGCGGCAGCCCTCATCCGCCTGCAGATGTCGAGCACCGCTGACGACGAGGTCAAGGCGGCGCTCTCCGAAACCCAGGCCCGCATCACCGCGATCGCCGGCATTCACCGCAGGCTCTACACGTCCGACGACGTGCGCCATGTCGACATGGGCGCCTATCTCTCGACCTTGCTGTCCGAACTGTCGGCCTCGATGCAGGGCCAGGGAACCAATGTGCGGCTGGCGCCACGCGTCGAGCCGCTGTCCATCCCGACGGACCGCGCCGTCTCGCTCGGCATGATCGTCACCGAACTCGTCACCAACGCCTTCAAATATGCCTATGGCGAGAACGGCGGCGAGGTCCGCGTCGAATTCGCCCGCATCGACGGCGATACGGCCCTGCTGTCCGTCGAGGACGACGGCATCGGCTGGCGCGGCGAGGGGCCGGCCAGGGGCACCGGCCTCGGCAGCAAGATCATCAGCGCCATGGCGACAAGTCTCGGCGCGGCCCTCGAATATGCCGCCCGCGAGCGTGGCACACGGGCCGAGATGCGCTTCCGGATGGTGGAAGCGCCGGCCTGAACGACATTTGCTCTCAGAGTTTGAGCGCCCAGGCACGCGCATCCGTGACCGCGCCGGCCGGTGCCTTCAGTCGAGCCGAGCGGACGGGTTCGAAATCGTCGAGACGTTTCGTTCCGGTCCAGCGCCCGCCATCGGCAAAGACCTCGATGGAGCCGCGGTCGATGAAGATGCGCAACGTCCGCGCCCGCGCGCCGGCGGCGAGGTAGCGCGGACCCGCGCTGGAGCCTTCCCGCTGATAGACGATCTTCAGGCCCTCTTCGTCGCCGACGACGGCGAGCCGGATCGTGGGATGATGCAGATCCAGTTCGAAATGTGTGCCCGGTTCCAGAAGCGAGAACTCGATCTCGGCGGCGCCGTTGACGAGGCTCAGATGCTCGCCCGCCATCAGCCGATTGTCGTCGAGCAGGTGGCTACGGAGCACCTCCACGCCCTCGACGGGCGGCGTGAGCAGCGCCCCTTCCGACAGGATGAGGTTGCGCGGCAGCGTCATCGAACTCGGAAAGTCGATGTCGGGCGAGGCATCCGCCCAGTTGGCGAGCCAGCCGATGCCGACCACCTTGCCGCCGTCGTCGAAGGCCTGGAAGGCGTAATTGTCGGTCGCGAAGTCCAGTTCCTGCTCGAACTCCTTGGTAAAGCGTTTTCCATCGAACCAGCCGACTTCGGCAAAGGTCAGGTTCCTGCGCTCCGTCCGCGGGCAGACGCTGTGCATCAGTCCGAAGATCAGCGCCCATCGCGTTGACGGATCGTTGGCCGCCCCGTCGAGCGGGACGAGGCAGGGGCACTCGATTGCCGAGGTCTGAAGTCGCTTCTCCACAAGAAGCTTGCCGACGAAGGTCCAGCCCGTGGCGCCGCGATGGTCGTCTGTCTCATAGAGAAGGATCACGCCGCCTTCGTTGCTCTGGCTGCCGAGAAGCATCTTCCAGCGCCCGTCCGGTCCGCGAAAGACGTAAGGATCGCGGAAATCGAGGGTCAATCCCTGGTTCGCCGGCCGCTCCGGCAGGATGACGTCGGCCTGGCCGGCCATGATGAGGTCTGCCGAGGTGGCGGTGAGCTGGATCTGGATTTCCGGCGTGCGTTCGGCCACCTGTTCTGTGAAGAACACGCGGATGCCGGGGCCATCGGACATCGGGATCGCGGAGCCGGAATAGGCGCCGCCCCGCTTGTCCGGCCGGGCGGTCAGATCTTCCGAGGGGAAGAGGAAGATCGGCATGTGCCGCCAGTGCAGGTAATCGTCCGAGACTGCGTGTCCCCAGTGCATCGTGTTCCAGCGCAGCCCGTGCGAATAGTGCTGGTAGAAGAGATGCGGCCGGCCGTGGAACCGGCCGAAGCCGTTCGGGTCGTTCATCCAGCCGAAGGGCGGGCGGAAATGATAGCTGTCGGGCAAGGCGGGCGGCGCGTTGCTGTGGTTGGTGTGGACGACCTGAACGCCCTTGTCGAGCACGTCGGCGGCGGTGAACCAGTAGAGCACCGAGACGGCCGTCGTCTCCGCGTCATATTCGAAATCGACAAGCCCGCCACCGAAGATGTGATAGATGCGAAAGCTGTATTCCTCGGAATTGGCGACGGTCACATCGCCGAACCTGCCATTGGCATTCGACATCGAAAGAATGCCGAGTTCGCCCGGCAGCACGGCCTTCAGCCAGACGTGCAGCGTGACGTTGACGGGGAGGTCGACCCGCATCTTCTTGATATTGCGGACCTGTTCGGGGGCGGTTTGCATGTCGTTCATTCTCGGCTCCTCGCTTCCTCCCGTACATGGCAACTAGCGTGCGATGATAGCCTGTAAAGGGCTTTGGGCCAGTCTTTGGCGAACCTTTCGCAAGAATGATGACGGAATTGCCTTCATCGTCCTGTCATGTCTTCTTCATGCCGCTGTAATCGCAGGCGGCTATCGCGCTTCATCCATTCGGACGAGGAGCGATTCGCATGCGCCCGACTGCCCTGATCTTGTTTGCGTTGCTGGCGCTCCTGTCGCCGTTGCAAGCCGCCGCCGCCGAAACCGACCGGACGGCCCTGATCCTCGAACGGTTGCGGGATGCCAATGGCTGGCGCGACCATATCATGGTCGTCGCGCACCGGGCCGGCTGGAAGCAGGACGGCAAGGTCGTGCGCGCCGAGAACTCGCTGGCGGCAATCGAGAATGCGGTCGCTCTCGGGGTCGAGATGGTCGAACTCGACGTGCGGCGCTCGAAGGACGGCGTGCTGGTCGTGATGCACGATTCCTGGCTCGACCGGACCACGACCTGCCGCGGCGAGGTCGACCGCTACACGCTTGCCGAATTGAAGCAGTGCCGGCTCGTTGTCGAGGGCACCGGTGAGGTGACCGGGGAGCGCGTGCCGACGCTCGTTGACATGCTGGAGGCAGCCAGGGGCCGTATCCTCGTCAATATCGACAACAAGCTCGAACCTGAAGACCTCGCCGATATCGCGTCCGAAGCGCGCGGGCTCGGCATGGCCGAGGGTATTCTCGTCAAGAATGCGGTGTGGAATGCCGAACGCATGGCGCTGACGCGCGACGTGATCGCCCGCGTCGGCCGCGACGTGCCCTTCATGCCGATCCTCGCCGACGACGCGGTGCGTGATCCGGGTTTCATGGCCAGTGTAACGGGCGCCTTCGCTGCCCCGGCGGCCGAGCTCATCGCTTGGCGCAAGGACGAGTCGGCACCGATTACGGCCGACGGCGGCCCGCTGTTTTCCATGCGGGCGCGCGCCGCCGCCATCCGCGGCAACTGGCACATGTGGGTCAACACCTATCCGATCGTCGACCGCCCGGACGGCATGGTCGCCGGCGGGCGCGGCGACGGCCTTGCCCTCGTCGAGAATCGTCCCGAGGACGCCTACGGTTTCTGGGTCGATAGGGGCGCGACCATCATCCAGACCGACGAGCCGAAGGCGGCCATCGAGTGGCTCGACCGCAACGGCTATCGCAGGCCCTACCATCTGACGAACTGACGCTAACCTCGCCACTTGAGCGGCGCCGTCCAGAATGCTTAGCTGGCGGCATCGGGAGGTGCTGCGCGTGCAGGGGCTGGTATCGTTCTATCTCAGTGTATGGCCGATGCTGGCCATCCTGTTCTTCGCGGGCGCGATTGTCCTCTCCTACCGGATCGAGCGCCGGTCGGAGAAACTGGCGAAGCCGGATGTTCCGCGCTACGCGATGTTCTTTCACACGATCACAAACTTGCATGTCGCGCGCGATTCGCAAACGCAGTCGCTTCGTCGCCTGATGCTGATGTTGCTTGCGGGCGTGGCGATCCTCTTCGTTCTGGTCGCCCTTGCCGTGCCGTTCCACGAAGCGGCCCGGTGACGACCGGATTCATCGCGCGAGCCACCGCTCGATACCCCTGGCCGCGGCGCGGCCGGTCGCCAGGCAGGCGGTCAGCAGATAGCCCCCGGTCGGCGCCTCCCAGTCGATCATCTCCCCCGCGACGAAATGGCCCGGCATGGATTTCAGCATGAAGGCATCGTCGATCGCCTCCCAGGCGACCCCGCCGGCCGACGAGATGGATTCGGCAATCGGCCGGGGCCGGAGCATCGGCACGGCCAGCGCCTTGATAAGCCCGGCGAGCGCGTCGGGGTTAAGCGAGGCTGCCTCCGGTACGATCTCGCGGATGAGGGCCGTCTTGATACCGTCCAGATGCACGCCCTTGCGAAGGCGGGTCGAGAAACTCGCCTTCTGCGGCTGGCGGGCAAGATCGGCTGTGATGCGCGCATGCGTCCGGTCCGGCGCGAGGTCGAGCATCAGGCTTGCCGATCCCTCCCGTTCCAGCCGGTCGCGCAGGGC
>CAMPIK010000189.1 GCA_946886325.1 uncultured Shinella sp. | reverse complement strand
GGCCTTCGGTGATGCTCATGTAGAGGCAATCGCCGGGTTCCAGCCGGTGCACGCGGCCGTCCGCCATCTGCAATTCCATGATGCCGGCAAAGAGCCAGACCTGTTGCGTCATGCCCGCCCGCGCCGTCTCCGGCGGAAAGGCGACGCGGGCGCCGGGCGGAAAGGCGACATCGACGATCTCGACGCGGGACGGCGTGCCCGGCGGCGAGACGGCGCGACGCCGGTAGCCGCTGTCCGGATCGCGCCAGACGGGCTGGTCGGCGCGGCGCGCCAGCGGATCGCTGCTTTCGCCCATGGCGAAGAAGGCCGACAGCGTCTGGCCAAGTGCGGTGCAGAGCCGCGACAGCAATTGCGCCGTCGGGCTCGCTTCGCCGCGCTCGACGCGCGAGATCATCGCGCGGCTGACGCCGGAGCGTTCGGCCAGCGCCTCGAGCGTCAGGCCCTGCCCGGCCCGAAGCTGGCGCAGCCGCGCTGAAATAGCCAGATCGATGCCGTCGTCGTCGTTTTCCATTTTAGTAGATTTATCGGATCGCATAATGGAGTCAATGCGCCGAACTCGGGAAATCTGAAATCCGTGTGTCATGCCGCTCTGACGACAGCGAGGCGCGCGCCGTGCCGTTATGGTTGCGCGCAACCCGGATCGATTCGCCATGACACCTGCCGCCGCCAAGCCTTCCTCGCTGCTCTCGATCACGGCCCTCGTGGTCTCGATGACGCTTGTCGCTATCGGCAATGGCGTGATGTTCGCCTATGTGCCCTTCGTTCTGTCGCGGGCCGGCGGGGCCTCCTGGGTGGCGGGTGCGGCGGTGACCGCCGTCGCCTTCGGCGGCCTGCTCGGCTGCGTGCTGGCGGGGCCGCTGATCCGCCGCGTCGGCCATGCGCGAGCCTTTTCCTGCTCGATGGCGCTCGTCATCCTCTCTGCCCTGCTGATCAGCCTCGGCGTGCACCCGATCGTCTGGGTCCTCGCGCGCGGGCTCTACGGCGTGGCCGGCAACATCAATTTCATCATCGCCCAAAGCTGGCTCAACCATGCCAGCGAGAACCACTGGCGCGGCAAGGCGATGTCGCTTTTCTACATGGCCTATGTCATCGGCATCGGGCTTGGCGCCTGGCTCTTCGGCTTCATGCCGGCCGACGGCAACCTCGCGCCGATCATGGTCATCTTCTTCACGGCGCTCGCCATCCTGCCGATCGGGCTGACGCGCCTGCCGACGCCGCCGGCGCCGGCCAAGGTCGCCGTCGACATCAAGATGGCGTGGCGCAATTCGCCGGTCGCGCTGATCGGCGTGCTGGCCGCGGGCGGGCTGTCGATGGTCGTGCAGGGCTTTACGCCGATCTATGCGGCCGCCAACAATGTGGCGCAGAAGGACGTGGCGCTGCTGATGTTCGTCATGCAGTTCGGGCTGTTCTTCATCCAGCTTCCGCTGGGTGCCCTTTCCGACCGCATCGACCGGCGTCTCGTGCTGGTTCTCACCTGCATCATCATCGCCGGCACGGCCGTCGCGGCGCTCGGTGTCTCCTTCGCCAACCTGATCCTGCTGATGCTCGTCTTCGCGATCTGGGCAGGCGCCGTCGAGACGATCTATTCGATCGCCAATGCCCATGCCAACGACCGCACCGACCCCGCTGATTTCGTGCCGCTCGCCTCGACCCTGCTCGTCGCCTGGTCGACGGCGGCAACCGTCGTGCCGCTGCTCGTGACGGTGCTGACGCCGGCGCTCGGGCAGCAGACCTTCATCTATGCCGCGATGGCGGTGGCGGTCGCCTACGGGCTCTTCGTGCTGACGCGACTGAGGGCGCGCGAGACCGTGCCGGTCGACGAGCGCGAGAGCTTCGAGATCAAGAGCGCGCAGGTGCCGAATGCCGGCGCGCTCGTGGAAGGCGCGGAGACGGACGTCGCCGCGCCATCACCCGTCAGCCCCGGACCTGGGCAATCCAGTCGTTGAGATTGTAGTGGTTGGTGATGCGGGCGACCTTGCCGTCGCGGATCTCGAAGAAGGCGCCGGCCGGCAGACGGTAGGTCTGGCCCTTGGCTTCGGGCAGGCCCTCGTCGGTGACGAGATACTGGCCGTTGACGACGAATTCGGCGGCGCCGCGCGTGCCGTCGCCGTTTTCCATGATGACGATGTCGGTCAGCGTTTCCTTGTAGCAGCGGTTCATGTGATCCATGAAGGTGGCGAAGGCGGCCTTGCCGACCTGGTCTCCGCCCTGGTTGATGCCATGCACGACATTGTCGTCGAGAAGGGCGAGGAAGGCCTGCATGTCGCCGGCATTGAAGGCGTCGTAATAGGCTTTGATGGTGGCGGCGGCGGTCATGGCGGTCTCCCCGGTGGCGCACTTGGCGGTATGGATGGTCCCCGATATAACCGAGCGACGAGCCGCTGAAAATGCCCGATGAGCCCCATGAGCCTTGAAATCAAATCCTTTTCCGGCGCGGATGCACGGCCCTTTCTCGACGATGTCGCCCGGCTGCGCATCGCGGTCTTCCGCGACTTTCCCTATCTCTATGACGGCGATCCCGACTACGAGCGCAACTATCTCGCGACCTATGCCCGCTCGGCCGGCGCCGTCTTCGTCATCGCGCGCGACGGCGGGCGGATCGTCGGCGCCTCCACCGGCATGCCGATGGAGGACGAGACCGACGCGGTGAAGGCGCCCTTCCTCGCCGCTGGGCGCCGGCCGGAGGAGCATTTCTATTTCGGCGAAAGCGTGCTGCTTCCCGCCTATCGCGGCCGCGGGGTCGGGGTCGCGTTCTTTGCAGAACGGGAGGCGGCGGCCCGAAGGCTTGACAAGCGGGTCTGCACTTTCTGCGCAGTGGAACGCCCCGCCGACCACCCGCGCCGCCCGGCCGGATACGTGCCGCTCAACGACTTCTGGACGAAGCGCGGCTACCGGCATCATCCGGAGCTTCGCACCACCTTCACATGGCGCGATCTCGACGAGGACGCGGAAAGCCCCAAGCCGCTCTCCTTCTGGCTCCGCGACATCGGCGGCTAAAGCACTGCTGCCGGCCGTCAGGCCCTTCTTTTCTGCGGTTTTCGCGCCTTCGCCCGCTAGTCGAGGCCGGGGACCGCTGCTATATGGCGCGCATGAGCAACAGCACCTCGATACCCCTCGACCATATCCGCAACTTTTCCATCGTCGCCCATATCGACCATGGCAAGTCGACGCTTGCCGACCGGCTGATCCAGTCGACCGGCGGCCTTGCCGAGCGCGAGATGAGCGAGCAGGTGCTCGACAACATGGAGATCGAGCGCGAGCGCGGCATCACCATCAAGGCGCAGACCGTGCGGCTGCACTATGTCGCGAAGAACGGCGAGACCTATGTGCTCAACCTGATCGACACGCCCGGCCATGTCGACTTCGCCTATGAGGTGTCGCGGTCGCTGTCTGCCTGCGAAGGCTCGCTGCTCGTCGTCGACGCGTCGCAGGGCGTGGAAGCCCAGACGCTCGCCAACGTCTACCAGGCGATCGACAACAACCACGAGATCGTCACCGTCCTCAACAAGATCGACCTGCCGGCCGCCGAACCCGACCGCATCCGCGAGCAGATCGAGGAGGTCATCGGCATCGACGCATCAGAGGCCGTGCTGATCTCCGCCAAGACCGGCCTCGGCATTCCCGATGTGCTGGAAGCGATCGTGCACCAGTTGCCGGCGCCGAAGAGCGAGGGCGGCGAGACCGCGCCGCTGAAGGCGCTGCTCGTCGATAGCTGGTACGACACCTATCTCGGCGTCATCGTGCTCGTGCGCATCCTCGACGGCGTGCTGAAGAAGGGCCAGACCATCCGCATGATGGGCACGGACGCGAAATACCATGTAGAGCGCGTCGGCGTCATCACGCCGAAGATGGTCACTGTCGATGCGCTCGGACCGGGCGAGATCGGCTTCATCACGGCGTCGATCAAGGAAGTCGCCGATACCCGCGTCGGCGATACGATCACCGAGGACAAGCGCCCGACCGCCAACATGCTGCCGGGCTTCAAGCCGGCGCAGCCGGTGGTGTTCTGCGGCCTGTTCCCGGTCGATGCCGCCGACTTCGAGGATCTGCGCGCCGCCATGGGCAAGCTTCGCCTCAACGATGCGTCCTTCTCCTTCGAGATGGAATCGTCCGCAGCCCTCGGCTTCGGCTTCCGCTGCGGCTTCCTCGGGCTTCTGCACCTCGAGATCATCCAGGAGCGTCTGGAGCGCGAGTTCGACCTCGACCTGATCGCGACGGCACCCTCGGTCGTCTACAAGCTCTTCATGACTGACGGTACCGAGCGCGAGCTGCACAATCCGGCCGACATGCCTGATGTCGTCAAGATCGCCGAGATCCACGAACCGTGGATCCGCGCCACCATCCTGACGCCGGACGATTATCTCGGCGGCATCCTGAAGCTCTGCCAGGACCGGCGCGGCATCCAGATCGAGCTGACCTATGTCGGCAGCCGCGCGATGCTGACCTACGACCTGCCGCTGAACGAGGTCGTCTTCGACTTCTACGACCGGCTGAAGTCGATCTCCAAGGGCTATGCCTCCTTCGACTACCAGATCACCAACCACCAGGAAGGCCATCTGGTGAAGATGTCGATCCTCGTCAATGGCGAGCCGGTCGATGCGCTGTCGATGATGGTCCACCGCATGGCCGCCGAAAAGCGCGGCCGCGACATGTGCGAGAAGCTGAAGGAACTGATCCCGAAGCACATGTTCAAGATCCCGATCCAAGCAGCAATTGGAGGGAACGTGATCGCCCGAGAGACCATCTCGGCGCTCCGCAAGGACGTGACCGCCAAATGCTACGGCGGCGACGCCACCCGCAAGCGCAAGCTGCTCGACAAGCAGAAGGCCGGCAAGAAGCGCATGCGCCAGTTCGGCAAGGTGGACATCCCGCAGGAGGCGTTCATCGCCGCGCTGAAGATGGGGGATGAGTGAGAGGCTTGAGAATTAAGAGAGTATGTTTGCAATACGAAACGCCATGGCCTGCTGACTGACGCCATACTTTTTGGCAAGTTCTGTGACTTGTCGATCTTCCTCTACGTCGAGGGGCATACTCTCCAAGTCATTTAGAAGCACTCCGCGCGGCATCAACAGTTCCGCCGCAAATTGATTGGCCTCAACTTCCTTTTCATTTATTGCAAGCGATGAGTGCTCATCTCTATAAAGGACAATCATTCTTTCATCAATATGAACATCTTCATTCTCGTGAAGTAGAAAATGGCCAATTTCATGGGCTATCGTAAATCTCTGCCGATTCTTATGATGTGCAGAATTAATTGCGATAATTGGCTCAGGATGAAATAACAACATTCCGGCCAATTCGCCTTCTGAATATGGGGCATACTTTATTGAAATCCCAAGAAAATTTGCAATGCTCTCCAATTTCGTCGGTGGCGCACTATATCCCACCGAACGCAAAAGGATTTTTACTTTCCTTCGAATTTCTCCGATCCTAGCTGGATCAAGCCATACTTTACGTCGCATTCGACGTTCCTTGCAGTTTGTCTACCCAATCCTTATACCGACTCGCCTTCTCGGGCAGAGCCGATGAAAGTGGGGATTTTCCGGCATTTTTTCTCAAAGGTATAAGTTCTTCAGCCGAAATTCCAATGACCCCGGCGAACAATACAAGTTGAATGACTGATACTTGCTGTCTGCCCTTTTCGATATTGGCGATTGACGGACGAGATAGACCAACCC
>CAMPIK010000188.1 GCA_946886325.1 uncultured Shinella sp. | reverse complement strand
CCGTTGCGCCCGAGCAGCGAGACGATGGCCGCTTCCGGCACGTCCATGTCGATGCCGTGCAGGATGTGGCTCTTGCCGTAATGGGCGTGCAGCCCCTTGACTTCCAGCAGGGTCACGACGCCTCCTCGCCCAGATAGGCTTCCTGTACCGCGCGGTTCACGCTGATGCCCTGCGGCGTGTCGGTCGCGATGATGTCTCCGTAGACGAGCACCGACACCCGGTCGCAGAGGCTGAAGACGACGCCCATGTCATGCTCGACCATCAGCAGCGTCTTGCCTTCGGTGACCGTGCGGATCAGGTCGATCGCCTTTTCGGTCTCCTCCCGGGACATGCCGGCGGTCGGCTCGTCCAGCAGGATCACATCCGCCCCTGTCGTCAGCGTCATGCCGATTTCCAGCGCGCGCTGTTCGGAATAGGTGAGGTCGCCGGCGAGATCGTAGCCCCGCGCCTCCAGTCCGACACGGGCGAGCACCGAGGCGGTCTCGTCATTGACCTCCCGCATGCCCGAAACGGGACGGAACAGGCCGTAGCGCACGCCGTGGCGCGCGAGCACGCCGATGCGCAGGTTCTCGAAGACGCTGAGGCGATGGAAGATGTTGGTGATCTGGAACGACCGCGCCAGCCCCGCCCGGTTGATCCGGTGCGGCGGCAGGCCGGCAATGCTCTTTCCGTTGAGCGCGATCTCGCCGGAAGACGGCTCGAACATGCCCGAGATCAGGTTGAAGAGCGTCGACTTGCCCGCACCGTTTGGGCCGATCACCGCGTGGCGCTCGCCGGCCCGGATGTCGAGGTTCAGCCCCTTGATCACCTCGATCGGCCCGAAGGATTTCGTCACGCCGGCAAGGCGCAGGGCCGGCTGCCCCGTCACAGTGGCGGTCATCGCACACCTCCCGCCGGCACCGCACCGGTCGTCGTCTCAATGCTCCTGTCCCTGTTGTCCCAGAGCGCTCCGATCCGCCGGCGTGTGCGCACGAGGAGCGCAATGCCGCCGATGAGCAGGACGGCCGGAAGCAGCCAGGTGAGCGCATGGGTCGGGTCCCACTGCGCGCCGAAGAGGTCATATTCGGGCAGGCCGCCATCGGCATTCTCCCGCATCCTCGAATAGTCCTCGCCGAAGAGCACCGACACGGTCTCGGTCAGGTACACGACGCCAGCCGTGATCATCGCTCCGCCGGCAAGCGCCAGCAGGTAGAGGCCGGACAGCCGCCCCCAGTCGAGCCGCTGGCGGTTGCGGATGTGATGCTGGAGCACGCCGCCGATACCGGTCGGCACGTAAAGCATCACCAGCACGAAGATCAGGCCCTGGTAGAAGACCCAGGAGCGCGTGACGTCGGAGACCAGGAACGAGAACAGCGTGAAGGCCGCCGCGCCGACGACCGGGCCGAAGAACACGGTCGAGCCGCCGACGAA
Source organism: uncultured Shinella sp. (assembly GCA_946886325.1). The sequence goes on along the minus strand of CAMPIK010000188.1, from coordinate 4,275 downwards.
GGTCTGCAGCACCACCTGCGCCGAGACGCTGCTGGCAAACAGCGAATAATTCGCCGTCTCGTTGGAGATTGCCTGCAGCGATCCCGCTACTGCGGCGAGCATGGCGGAAATCGAAAAGATGATCACCTTGGCGGTGTGGGCGCTGTAGCCGAGGAACCGCACGCGTTGCTCGTTGTCGCGCAGCGCCAGCGTCAGCCGGCCAAAGGGCGTGCGGGTATAGGCCCAGAGGCCGAGCCCGCAGACCAGCACCCAGCCGAGCGTCAGGTAATAGACCTCGATCATCGAGCCGAAGACGATGCCGCTCCACGGCATGCGCATCGACGACACGCCGGATTCACCGCCGAAGAGGCCCTGGAGCTGCGGCGCCAGCGAATGGAAGAGCTCCGCGATCGCGAGCGTCACCAGCGCAAAATAGACGCCGGAGCGCATGGTGGCGAAATAGCCCGCGATGAGCCCGACCAGAAGCCCGGCAAAAGCGCCGGCGAGCGGCACGAGCGGCGTCGGGAAGGCGAGCCCGCCCTCGATCGCCCGCATCAGATGCAGCGCCGCGAAGGCGCCGACCCCGAAATAGGCGGCATGGCCAAAGGACAGAAGGCCGGCCTGCCCCATCAGCAGGTTGAAGGCGAGCGCGAAGAGGCTCGCGATCAGCACGTTGACCAGCGCGTTCTGCCAGCCGAGGCCAAGGAAAGGCGGAACAGCAACCAGAAGCACCAGCAGGACGGTGAGAAGAAGGATGTTGCGCATGGATGTCATCTCAGTTGCGCTCGCCCATCAGGCCCGCCGGGCGGACCAGAAGCACGATCAGCATCAGGGCGAAGGGGATCGTGGCGCTGATCGAGGACAGTTCGAGCGTCATCAGCCCGCCGATGGATCGCGCCCAGTCGCCCAGCCCGACGACGCCGAAGAGACCGGCCAGCGACCAGTCGAGGCCGACCGCAAAGGACGAGAAGAGACCGATCAGCAGCGAGGCGACGAGCGAGCCCTTGAGCGAGCCGAGACCGCCGACGACGACGACCACGAAGACGATCACGCCGAGTTCGATGCCCATGTTCGGATTGGTCGGATAGAACGCGCCCGCGACGGCACCGGCGAGACCCGCCAGGGCGGCACCCGTGCCGAAGACGAACATGAAGACAACAGGGATATTGTGGCCGAGCGCCTCGGCCATGGCCGGCAGCCGCTCGGCGGCCCGCACGACGATCCCGGTGCGGGTGCGCGTCAGCAGCACCCACAACACGGTGAACATCACGACGGCCACGCCGCCAATGAAGAGCCGATAGAAGGGGTAGTCTGCCCCGAAGATCTGGAAAGCCGAGAAGCGCATGCCGGCCGGCATCTGGTAGTTCACCGGGAAATCGCCGAAGAACAGCTTGATCAGTTCCTCGATCATCAGCGCGAGACCGAAGGTCAAAAGCAGTTCATGGGCATGACCATGCGCATGAACCCGCGGCAGCAGGAAGCGCTCGACCGCCATTCCGGTCAGGCCGACGACGACGGGCGCCACGACGATGCCGGCCCAGAAGCCGAAGACGGAGGAGACCGCATAGGCGACATAGGCGCCCAGCATGTAGAACGAGGCATGGGCGAAGTTGAGCACGCCCATCATGCCGAAGATGAGCGTCAGGCCGGCCGAGACCATGAACAGCAGGAGGCCGTAGGTCACGCCGTTCAGCGTGGAGATGATCGCAAATTCCATGGGACTTCCGGGATGGACACGGCAGGAATGGTCCGGCCCGCGGAAAGGCCGGCCGGACCGCTGACTGCGAAAGCTACTCTGCGGGGCGTTCCATCTTGCAGGTGTCCTGCACCGGGTAGATCGCCTGGTCGCCGGCAATGACCTTCACCGTCTCGAAGCCCATGGTCGTATCGTCAGCCGGATATTTCGGGTTCTCGACGACCTTCGAGACCACCACCGGACGGATCGTCTGATGGTCCTCCTTGCGGACCGAAATCGGACCCAGAGGCGTTTCGATGGTCGTGTTCTCAAGCGCCAGCGCGATCTTCGTCACATCGATGTCGCCGCCGCCGAAATCGACCGTGCCGAGCGCCTGCTGCAGCGCGTCGAGCGCGAAGGTGGAGTGACCCTCGACGAAGATCGGATAGTGGCCCATCGCCGTCTTGTAGGTCTCGGCAAATTCGCCGTCGGTGGCGGCATTGTCGTAGTTGTTGGCGATGTAGTGGCCGAGCGCCGTCTTGCCGGCATTGGCGATATTGCCGGGCTGGTCGAGGAAGGCGGTGGCGAAGGTGACGTCGAGGCCGGCATCGCCGACGGCCTTCATCAGGAGCAGCAGGTCGTTCGACCAGTTGCCGGTGAAGACCGTGTCGGGGGCCGCCGATTTGATCCGCGCGACGAAGGGCGCGAAGTCCTGGATCTTGTTGACGTCATGCAGCACTTCATCGACGACCGTGTAGCCGCCGCTCTCAGCGGCTGCGGCGACCGCCGCCTGCATGTCCTGTCCCCAGGAATAGTTCTGGTTGATCGAATAGACCTTGTCGCCGAGGTCGCCCGCCTCCTTCATCGCGCTCACCAGCGCGCTGACCCGCATCGGAGCGGTCGCCGTGTAGCGGAAATGATAGAACTGGCACTTTGCCCCGGTCAGTTCCATCGCGTCTCCGCCGAGGTTGATGAAGATCACCTCCTTGCCGGGATTGCGGATATTGTGCTTGCGCACGTCCTCTGTGAGCTGGCCGGCAATGGCCGACGACGCGCCCTGGAAGATGATGTCGACGCCATCGGCCACCGCGTTGCGGAACTTGTCGGCCGCCTCGGGTGCGCCGCCGGCATTGTCATATTCGGTGACGACAACAGGCTCGCCGTTGAAGCCGCCGGCCGCATTGATCCGGTCGACACCGAATTTGACGGCATTGGCATAGAGGCGGCCCGTCGACGTCTGGGCGCCCGACAGGCTTTCGATGATGCCGATCTTCAGCGGTTCGGCGTGAAGCGCGGTCGCGCTCATAAGGGCCGCGGACGCAGCCGCGATCATGGCTAGACGGTTCATGGTGTTCTCCTCCCACAGGATGTCTGTCTGCGTGCCGCTGCGACCGGACTGCTGTTTCCGGCGCCCTCCTCGGACACTGGCCGCACTCTAGACACAGAATTTCGCCCTGTAAAGATATACGATATGTGATCACACATCGTATCGGAGAGACCGTGTGAGCCCGAAGCGTTGTCTGCCGGACGAATTGGACGTACAACGCCGGGTGCGCGCGGCCTGCGGCGCGCATGATGTTCCTGTCCGGGCTCGACGGACGCGAGACCTTTTCCAGACGCAGCCCAGCGAGGCCCCGACCCCGTGAATACCTTCGATAAGATCACCAAGAGCCAGCGAACGCTCGCGCCGATCGATGTCACGACCGTGCAGGAACGGGTCTACCAGAGCCTGCGGCTTGGCCTTCTGCGGGGGGAATTCCTGCCCGGTGAACAGGTGTCGATCCGGGGGCTTGCCGAGGTGCTCGGCACCAGCGCCATGCCGGTGCGCGAGGCGGTGGCGCGCCTGATCGCCGAGCGCGCGATCGAACAGTCGGGACCGCGGACGCTCCGCGTCGCGCCCTATGTCGCCTCGGACCACGAAACCTATATCCGCATCCGCATGCAGCTCGAAGGTTACGCCGCCGAACGGGCGGCGAGCGCGCCGAAGGATCCGGCGCTGATCGATGCGCTCCGTCGCCACAACGACAGCATCGCCGAGGCGCTTGCGGTTCACGACTTCGACGCGGCACTTGCCGGCAACCAGGCCTTCCATTTCGAGGTCTACCGGGCGGGCGGCTATCCGCAGCTGCTCGACATCATCTCCACGCTCTGGCTCCGCACCGGCCCGATCGTCGCCTCCGCACGCCGGGACACGGCCCTGTTCGAACGCCTCTTCAACATCGGCGTGCGCATCCACAACGACGCCATCGACGCCATCATCCAGCGCGACCGAGCCGCCGCCCGCCGCGCCATCAACCTCGACATCCGCTCGTCGCACTTGTCGATCCGCAGATTCTACAAGCGCGCATCGCGGGAGGTTGGCGAAGTGCGCGTATGAACGATCCGGTCAGCCCCTGACGCAATACGCCGCGCTGTCAGAGAAACGGCGGACCGATTTGGCAATCTGGATGCGGCAATCGTCAATGCCGGAGTGCTGAAACGAGCCAACATCGAGAATGTCACCCTGGACGACCTCGACGTTTCGCTTGCCATTAATGTTCGCGGCGTATTTCTGGCCATCCAGGCAGCCGCGCTGAATATGAAGGACGGAGGCCGGATCGTAACGATCGGCAGCAACACCG
>CAMPIK010000187.1 GCA_946886325.1 uncultured Shinella sp. | reverse complement strand
ATGAGAGCACCATCATCGAGAAGGGCAACTGGAAGCTCGTCTGGGAGAACAACCGCGAGTGCTACCACTGCGCGGCCAACCACCCCGAGCTCTGCCGCACCTATCCGGAAGCGCCGACCGCGACCGGCGTGCAGGGCGCCAAGGACGATCCGGTCATCGCCGCCCACTGGCAGCACTGCGAGGCATCTGGCCTGCCGAGCGAATTCCGGATGTCGCCGACCGGCCAGTTCCGCGCCGCCCGCATGCCGCTGATCGGTGACGCCGAGAGCTACACCATGTCGGGCGCGCGCGCCGTTCGCCAGCCGCTGTCGGCCGACGTTATGCAGCGGCAGATCGGCACGCTGCTGCTCTTCCACTATCCGTCCACCTGGAACCATGTGCTGGCCGACCACGCCATCACCTTCCGCGTCCTGCCGCTCGGGCCGGAACTGACGCAGGTCACGACCAAGTGGCTGGTCGCCAAGGATGCCGTCGAGGGCGTCGACTATCATATCGACGAACTCACCCATGTCTGGACCGAGACCAACGACCAGGACCGCCAGATCGTCGAGGAAAACGCTTTCGGCATCCGCTCTCCGGCCTACGAGCCCGGCCCCTATTCGCCGGTCGACGAGGGCGGCGTCATGCAGTTCGTCGAATGGTACAGCAATTTCATGCAGGAACGGCTCGCCGGCGAGGCGAAGCCCCTGAGCCGGGTGGCGTGAGATGACGATCGTCAGCGATTTCCGTCATTTCGACGAATTGCAGCCCTGGAACGACCGGCACCACCTGCTGGAATGCACCGCCGTGACGGCCGAGACCTCTGACGTCATGACCTTCACCTTCCGCTCGGACGGTGCCAACTGGTTCCGCTACCTGCCGGGCCAGTTCGTGACGCTCGAACTGCCGGTGGCGCCCGACGAGCCGGTGATGCGCACCTACACGCTGTCATCGACGCCCTCGCGGCCCTTCTCGGTGGCGGTCACCGTCAAGGCGCAGGGCAACAGCATCGGCACGCGCTGGATGTTCGACCACCTGAAGCCGGGCATGACGATCAGGGCGCTCGGCCCGCTCGGCGATTTCTCCTTCGTGCGCCATCCGGGCGAGAAATATCTCTTCGTCTCGGCCGGCTCCGGCATCACGCCGATGATGTCGATGACGCGCTGGATGTCGGATTGCGCGCCGCAGTCGGACGTCGCCTTCGTCTCCTGCGCCCGCAAGCCCGGCGACCTGCTCTTCAAGGCCGAGCTCGAATGTCTCGCCGCCCAGATGCCGAACCTGTCGCTCGGCTTCATCGTCGAGGGCCACAATCCGCGCGACGGCTGGCACGGCCTGCGCGGCCGCATCGATCCGCAGAAGCTGGCGCTGCTGGCGCCCGATTTCCGCGACCGCACGATCTTCTGCTGCGGCCCGGAACCGTTCATGCGCGGCGTCCGCGACCTGCTCGCCATCTGCGGCTTCGACATGAAGCGCTACCACGAGGAAAGTTTTCAGCCGGCCGCCGCGCCTGCGCCTGAGGAACTGGCGATCCGTGCCGGCGCCGGTGACAGCGATCCCGCCGCGATCTCGACCGTCACCTTCACCATGGCCGGCAAGGACGCCAAGTGCCAGCCGGGCCAGACCATCCTCCAGACGGCCCGCACAGCGGGTGTGCGGATCGGGGCTGCCTGCGAAAGTGGGCTTTGCGGCACCTGCCGCGTCAAGAAGGTGTCGGGCGAGGTCGAGATGCACCACAATGGCGGCATCCTCGACGACGAGATCGACGAAGGCTACATCCTCGCCTGCTGCTCGCGGCCGGTCGGCGACGTCCAGATCGAGGCGTAAGGCCTCAGCGCGTGGCAAGCGCCGGGACGCCGAGCGGGCGGGCATCCGTCGCCAGCGACAGACGTCCGCTTTGCGCGGCGGCAATGCCGACCTCGACCCGCGCCGTGCCATGCGTGGCGATCGGCGCCACGACGAAGCCGCCGGGAACGGAGGCGGTGGTCGCCATGTCGAGCGTCGCGGTCGCCGCTGCCGCCAATCCGACCGCGGACTGCGCCTCGACGGAAGACACGATGTTGCGGCTGCGTGCCGGCTGTTCGTCGCCGATGGAGGCCGTCAGCGTCTGGTCGAGGTCTTCCGCGGGACGTTCCGGAAGCAGGTCGCCGAAGGCCCAGGTCTTGGCAAGAGCCTTCCGGCTCATCGGCACGACGTTGACGTCGATGTCGTGCAGGGCGCCCTTGACGCGATAGGGGCAGCGCTTCCTGTTGCAGTTGGCGCCTGCGGAAAACTGCCAGAGCGCATAACTCTCCCAGTTGCCCATCGGGAACACGCCACGAATGTCCGGCTTGTAGCGCGCATACCAGAGCGGCAGGCGCGACAGGATGCGGTAGCGGTCGCGGTTCGCAGCGATGTGTCTGGCCGTGATGTGATTGGTGTAGAGCACCGGATAGCGCCCGGTCCGCGTCTTGACATGGCCGGCGAAGACCTGCGCATCGTCGAGCGACATGAAGCGCTCCGGATCGATCCCCTCGATGTCGAGCACCATCATCTCGTCGGCGGCGGGCGTTGCATAGTCGAGAAAATGATTGGCCTGCTCGACCGGATTGCCGGGCCGGGCGAGGTGATAGGCGCCCCAGAGCAACCCGTGCATGCGGGCAAGCTTGCGCCGGGTGTCGTAGAGTTCCCGGCTCACCGCATATTTCCGCCACATCGTCTTGCAGTGTGCCACCGTGTCTCCGCGGTGATCGCCCTTGCAGGAGAAGCTTTCGGGCAGTCCGTCCGAGGCCTTGGAGATGAAACCGGCAATGCGCCGGTCCGTCATCATCGCATCCCAGTCGATCTCGTTCAGTTCATAGGCATCGATGACGATGGCGTTCGTCCGCGTCTTCCAGGGCTCGCGCTCCGCCGCATGTCCCGCGGTGAACCCGAGCGCGAGAAGGGCGCCGATCACGACTGTCGAAAGGATTGAACCTGGCATCAGCGTCTCCGCACGGATGCGGAATCGTCCGCATCCGGAGATCGTGCGGCGACAGGGTTAACGGTCGGTAAAGACGCGATGCCCTGTTCACGAATTGGTGAGGGACCATAAAAAAGACAGACTATCCGGAACCATAGGGTGTGAAGGGCCGTTCAGGGCACATAAATCAAAGCCTAAGGCGCAATGCCGTCCTGAATACAGGAGGAAACCTCTATGTTTTTCGCGAGTCAGTCCCTCGGGACGAAATGCTTCGCGGTCGCCATGTCCGCTCTGTTTGCCGCCACCCCGATGGTGCCGGCGCAGGCCATGCCGATCGCCGTTGTGAAGGCGCAGCCGGCTGAAAGTTCGGCCGCCGGCAAGGTGGAAACCGTGCAGTATCGCGACAACCGGCGGATCATTCGCCGGCCCGGTTATCGCAACCGCGCCCGCGCCGGCAATCGCCAGCGCATTGTCAATCGCCGTGCTGTCAATCGTCGTGCTGCCCAGCGGCAGCGGATCGTGCGCAATCGGCGGGCCTATCGCAACCGGCAGTACGTCCGGCCGCGGGTGACCTATAACCGTGGCTACAATCGCGGCTATCGCGCCGGTTTCTATCGTGGCTACCGCGGCTATCGCTACCAGCGTCCGGGCTACCGTTATCATAACGGCTACTGGTTCCCGTTTGCCGCCTTCGCCACCGGTGCGATCATCGGCGGTGCCATCGCAGCCGATCGTGGCGTAAGCTACAGCAGCGCCCATGTGCGGTGGTGCAACAACCGCTACCGGTCCTACAGGGCTTACGACAATACGTTCCAGCCCTACCACGGCCCGCGCCGCCAGTGCTATTCGCCCTATTCGTAAGGGGTAACTGACGCACAATCAAAAGGCCGCCGGCATCAGCCGGCGGCCTTTTGCATATCTGCGTCAGAGAATGCCGGCCCGGCGCAGCACCCACCAGGCAAAGCCGATCGACAGCAGGATGAAGCCGCCGGCCAGCAGCGTCCCGTGCGTCGAGTTCTCGAAGGGAAGGGCGGTGGTGTTCATGCCGAAGAAGCCGGTCACCAGTGTCGGAGGCAGCAGGAACGCCGTCATCAGCGACAGGATATAGAGGTGGCGGTTGGTTTCCGACGACAGGCGGGAATCGATTTCCTCGTGCAGCAGCCGCGCCCGCTCCTGGAGTGCGAAGACGTCGCTGTCGACCGCTTCCAGCCGTCCGGTCAGCCGCTCGGTCACGTCGAGATAGCCTTCCGGAACCTCGTCTTCATCCAGAGCGCCGGAACGCCGCAGCAGGGCGAGGATGGTGCGCAGGTGGCGATGCAGCCGCACCACGGTTCGCCTGAGCGGCGCCAGCCTTCGGCGCTCGTCGCGGGCATGGCTGCCATAGACCGCATCCTCGATGACGTTCAGTTCGTGGGTCAGTTCCACGACCATGGCGATCAGCGTGCGCTGGAACTCGATCACCAGCATCTCGAAGATGTCGATAGGGCGCCGGCACTTCTTCTTTTCCATCGCCAGGCGAACCCGGTCGACGCTGCGCAGCGGATGCAGGCGGGTCGTCACGATGATTTCCTCGGTCACCGCGAAATGCAGCCAGCCGATCTCCTTGGTCATCTCGTCGAAGGTGCGTTCGAAATCGACGAGCGTGCCATGCACCATGTCGCTCGAAACGCTGATGGCCGCCTGGGTCTCGCTGCTGGTCAGCGTCTGGATCGCCTCATCAGGCAGCAGGCCGAGGCCTTCGATCAGGGCGGGCGTGCGCGCGTCGCTCAGCGCCAGATGCAGCCAGAGCACGCCCTCTCCGCGCGCAAGCTCGCTGCGCGGCGCATCGATCGGGATTTTTCGGCAGGCGCCGCTGGCGGGGTCGATGCGATAGGCCCAGACGAGGCCTGGAATTTCAGTGGCAACAAGGTTCATGACGGGATCCGCATCGGTTCGCGCCGGTGTAGCCGGGCCGTATGACGCTTTTGCAACAAGCGCGTCCGCAGTCCCGCTGCCGCGTGGTGGTCGGCGATGATCGTGGCACAGGCGATCGCGATCGACAAATTGACGTTTACGTAAAAATAAATATTCTGGCCGTCATTGCGCTTGCCAGGCCCTGCGATCATCATCGTCGCACGAGGCCGATTCTTGAGGAGGAAACGGATGTACAAGGCGCCGGTCGAGGAGATCGCCTTCACGCTCAAACATGTCGCCGGCCTCTCGCCGGCACTATCGGACGGGCGCCTTGCCGACCTGACGGAGGATCTGGTCGATGCGATCCTCTCGGAAGCCGGCCGTTTCGCCACGGAGGAGGTCGCGCCACTCGCCGAGATCGGCGACAAGCAGGGCGCGCGGCTCGCCGACGGCGCGGTCACCATGCCGGATGGATGGACCGCGCTCTACAAGGCCTGGGCGGAAGGCGGCTGGAATGCGCTGACGGCGCCCGAGGAATTCGGCGGGCAGGGTCTGCCGCATATGCTGCATGTGGCGGCGCTCGAAATGTGGAACAGCGGCTCTATGGCCTTCGCGATCGGCCCGACGCTCACCATGGGCGCGGTTGAAGCGCTCGTCGCGCACGGTTCCGAATACCTGAAGACCACCTATCTGCCGAAAATGGTGTCGGGCGAATGGATGGGATCCATGAACCTGACGGAGCCGCATGCCGGTTCCGATGTCGGGGCGCTCAAGACCCGCGCCGAGCGGCGCGACGACGGGACCTACCGGCTTTTCGGCCAGAAGATCTTCATCACCTACGGCGAGCACGATTTCACCGACAATATCGTGCATCTGGTGCT
>CAMPIK010000186.1 GCA_946886325.1 uncultured Shinella sp. | reverse complement strand
TGTCCGACCGCGAGAACATCCGCATCGTCGGCGACCGCTTCGTCTTCCAGTCGGAAGTGCTCTTCCCCTCGGGCGGCAACGAGCTGAACGAGGAAGGCCGTTCGGAAATGGCGAAGCTCGCGACCGCGCTGCTCGACCTCGCCCGCGAAATTCCCGCCGAGATCAACTGGGTGCTGCGCGTCGATGGCCATACGGACAACGTGCCGCTTTCCGGCACCGGCCGCTATGTCGACAACTGGGAACTATCCTCGGCGCGCGCGACCTCGGTCGTCAAGTTCCTGATCTCGCAGGGCGTGCCCGCCAACCGGCTCGTCGCCGCCGGCTTCGGCGAATACCAGCCGATCGCCGAGGGCGACAGCGACGAGGTGCGGGCGACCAACCGGCGCATCGAACTCAAGCTGACCGAACGCTGATCGGCCTGTCTCTCGCTGCGGACGACCAGCTGGACTATTTGGCCGCCGCCAGCGCCTCTTCCGCGCCGTGTTCGAATTGCAGCCGGGCGAGCTTGGCATAGAGCCCGTTCTGGCGGACGAGCGAGGCATGCGTGCCTTCCTCGACGATCCGGCCATGGTCCATCACGAGGATACGGTCGGCCTTGAGGACGGTTGCGAGCCGGTGGGCAATGACGATCGTCGTGCGCTCGCCCATCAGCCCGTCGAGCGCCTTCTGCACCAGCGTCTCGCTTTCGGCGTCGAGCGCCGAGGTCGCCTCGTCGAGCAGGAGAAGCGGCGCCTTCTTCAGGATTGCGCGAGCAATTGCGATACGCTGGCGCTGGCCGCCGGACAGCGTCACGCCGCGCTCGCCGACCTCAGTGTCGTAGCCCTTGTCGAGACGGCGGATGAATTCGTCGGCCTGTGCGGCGACCGCCGCCGCCTTGATCGCGGCGTCGTCGATATCCGGCATGCCGAAGGCGATGTTGTCGCGCACGCTGGCTGCGAAGATCGTCACGTCCTGCGGCACGACGGCGATGCGCCGGCGCACGGCTTCGGGGTCGGCGCTGCGCAGATCGACGCCGTCGAGCGTCACGGTTCCCGAGGTCGGATCGTAGAAGCGCAGAATCAGTGAAAGGATCGTGCTCTTGCCGGCGCCGGACGGGCCAACGACGGCGACGGTCTCGCCGGGCCTGACCGCGAAGCTCAGGCCGTTGACGCTGCGATAGCCGGGGCGCGTCGGATAGGAGAAATGCACATCCTCGAAGGCGACGATGCCGCGGGCCGGTTCCGGCAGGACGACGGGGTTTGCGGGCGCGGCGATGGCGGGCGTCTCCTCCAGCAGTTCCGTCAGCCGCTCGGCAGCACCGGCCGCCTGCGAGAGTTCGCCCCAGACTTCCGAAAGCGCGCCGAGGCTGCCGGCGGCAAAGACCGCATAGAGCAGGAACTGCCCCAGCGTGCCCGGCGACAGGGTGCCGGAGAGCACATCCTGTGCGCCGAACCAGAGCACGGCGACGACGCTGCCGAAGACCATGGCGATGGCAAAGCCGGTCAGCAGGGACCGCGCCCGGATCGCCGCGCGGGCGGCTGAATAGGCCTGTTCGACGGCGGTCGAAAACCTGAGGCGCGCGGCCTCCTCGCCGTTGAAGGCCTGGACCGTGCGGGCGGCACCGATCGCCTCGCCGGCATAGGCGGACGCGGCGGCAAGCGTATCCTGCGCCTCGCGCGAGCGGCGGCGGACCGACCGGCCGAAGCCGACGAGCGGGAAGACGATGATCGGGATTGCCGCGATGACGAGGCTCGAAAGTTTCGGGCTCGTATAGACCATCATCGCGATCGCCCCGAGACACAGGATCGTGTTGCGGAGCGCGACGGAGGCGGTGGCGCCGACGGCGGACTTGATCTGCGTCGTATCGGCGGTCAGCCGCGAGACGATCTCGCCGGACTGGTTTTCGTCGAAGAAGGCGGGCGAGAGCTTCGTCACATGATCGAAGACGTCGCGGCGCAGATCGGAGACGATGCGCTCGCCGAGCGTGATGACGAAGAAGTAGCGAAGGGCGCTTGCCAGCGCCAGAACGATCGCCAGCACGAAGAGCATGGCGAAATAGGTGTCGATGAAACCGGCGTCGGATTCGGAAAACCCGTGGTCGATCATGCGGCGCACGGCCATCGGCAGGGTCAGCGTCGTGGCTGCGGCAACGACGAGCGCGACCACGGCTCCGGCCACGAGACCGCGGTAGCGGCCGATATAGGGAAAGAGCCGGGCGAGGGGGCGGACGGACTTGCGCTGACGCCCGGGCGCCGCCTCGATGATCGTCTCTTCCGTCACTCTTCCTCCCACTGCGCCTGCTGGCACGAATTGACTTTCGGCTCTTGTTATCCGGCTGGCCTTCCTGTATAGGCTCGCCATCGAATTGGGAAGCCGTTGGCCGGCCGGCCGCGGCTTCATTTACGTCTTTGGCCCGGTCGCCGCAACGCGATGCGACATTTGGCCCCCGGAACAAGCAGGAAGAGTGTCATGAAGGCTGATATCCATCCCGAATACCACACGATCAAGGTCGTCATGACCGACGGCACCGAATACGAAACCCGCTCGACCTGGGGTACGGAAGGTGCGGTCATGAACCTCGAAATCGACCCCAAGTCCCACCCGGCCTGGACCGGCGGCAACCAGCAGCTCATGGACCGCGGCGGCCGCGTCTCCAAGTTCAAGAAGCGCTTCGAAGGCCTCGGCCTCTAAGCACCGCTTCCGCCGACAGGCGACTTTATTCTCGATATCTTCAAGCCCGGCTTCGTCCGGGCTTTTTGCTGTCTGCGCCGGCCAATCTGCTGGCAAGTCTACCGGCAACAAAAAACCCGGCCAAGGGCCGGGTTCGACGAGACAGTTTATCGCTGAAGCTCAATTGTTGCCGAAGGCCGTGTTGAGCAGGTCGATCTGCGCCTTGACGCTGTTCTGGTTGTCCGGAACGAAGGTCTGGACCTCCTGCGGACGGTACATTTCGCGGTCGAGCAGCGCCACGCGGTTCTGCAGGCGGAGCGAGCGTTCGACGAGGTCGCGGAAGGCTTCCGGCAGTTCGGACCAGCCGGGCGCATGGCGATCGACGTTGAAGCCGTCGAGGCGGACCTTGTTCTTTTCCGACATGACCTGATCGCGCGTCATTTCGCCATTGTTGACGGCGCGCTGGAGCAGCAGCCAGGAGGCCATCTGCATGAGGCGGGTGGTGAGCCGCATGGATTCGGCCGCATAGAGCACGGAGGCCATGCGCGGCAGGACCTTTGCCGCCTGGCGGCCGGGGCCGTCCAGATAGCTTGCCGTTTCCTCGACCAGTCCCATGCCCTCGCCGTAAAGGGACTTGAACTGCGCCGAGGCCGCGACGTGGCCGGCGAAGCTAACGGTGTTCAATCCTCGATCGGACATGGTTCAATCCCTGCTCAAACGCATCACAATTCAGGTAACGCAGACAGGAGAAAGAGTGTTCCGCCCTGCCGTTTCATTCCCGGAGGATGATCCCTTAGCCCATTTCGCGCAAGCGTAATCTTAAGAAAAGGTTAATCTCCACAATTGTTTGATCCCGCCGTGATCCGGAAGAACAATGCGGACAAAAAAAGAGCCGCAAAAGCGGCTCTCAAGGTAAAACAGGGAGAAAAATCAGACCCATTCGCCATGCGGAGAAAATGTCTGAGTCCGGCAAGAACCGGATGTGCAATTAATAGCTGATGAAGCTTAATGGCTGGTTAACTCTACGGCAGGTTTGTGCCGGGCAGGCGCATTTATGCGACAGTCCCGCCGGAATTCACCGCCCGCCCGATCAGCGAAACAGGCCTTCTGCCGCGGCGCGGCTGGCGCCTTTCCGTGTCTTCTCTTCTTCGAGTCGTTCGATCTCGGCGTGAAGAAGCGCGATGCGGGCGGAGAGTTCTGCGACTGAGAGCAGCGACAGGTCGCTGCCGATCTCGTGCGCGGTCTTTTTTGCCGGGCGGTCGTCGTCCTGGAGTGTCATGCGGCTTTCTCCTCCCCCGTATCGAGCCCGGTCTCCGAGGTCTGCGTGGCGCGCGGCGACAGGTGCAGGCTTTCCGGCGTCGTCAGCGTGCCGGGATTGATTGTGGTATAGGCGTCGCGCGACTCGGCCGGCAGCGCGGCGCGGCGCCGGCTGCGGAAGATCGCGTAGGCGGTGATCAGCACATGCGACCAGCAGGTCAGCATGAAGAGCGAATAGGGACCGATCGCCGACATGACCGGGCCGCCGAGCGTCGGGCCGATGATCGTGCCGACACCGTAGAGCAGCAGCAGGCCGCCGGAAACCTTCACGAAATCCTCGGAGCTTGCGAAGTCGTTCGCATGCGACACGGCGATCGGATAGAGCGCATTGGCCGTGGCGCCGTAGATGGCGATCAGGATCAGGAGCATGGTGACCGAGGTCGGCTCGAGCACGAAGAGCAGCAGGCCGGCGATGGCCGCAACCGCCGCAAGCGCCGCCAGCACGAAGCGGCGGTCGATGCGATCCGACAGGCGGCCGGCCGGAAGCTGCATGACGGCGCCGGCGAAGATGGTGACGCTCATCATGGTGGCGATCGTGCCTGATGACAGGCCGGCGCCCGCGCCGAAGACGGCGCCGAGCGTGCCGAAGGCGCCATTGGCGATGCCGATCAGCACGATGCCGACGCAGGCGATCGGCGAGGTGCGGAAGAGGGCGGGGATGTCGAGGCGCACCTGTTTCAGCGGCTGCGGCGAGGCGGCCGTCGACAGCGTGGTCGGCAGCATGGCGAGGCAATAGAGAATGCCGGCGACCATGAAGAGGATCGGCGTCGAGACGTCGCCGAGCGGCACGCTCATCTGCCCGCCGACGACGCCGAAGAGCGTGATGGCGATGTAGAGCGAGAAGATCAGCCCGCGGCTTTCGTTCGTCGCCCGCTCGTTGAGCCAGCTTTCGATGATCATCACGCAACCGGCCGTGGAGAAGCCGGTGACGGCGCGCAGCACCACCCACCAGACGGGGTCGACCAGAATGCCGGTCAGGAGCGCGATGATCGCGATCAGCGATGCAAAGCCCGAAAAGGCGCGCACATGGCCGATGCGCTTGACGACCGTCGGCGCAAGAAGGCAGCCGAGCACGAAGCCGCTCGCCCAGGACGTGCCGAGCAGGCCGAGCAGGGTGGTCGAATAACCTTCCGCCGAACCGCGCATCGGCAGCAAGAGGCTGTGCAGGCCGTTTCCGAGGAAGAGGAACAGCGTGCCGAGCAGGAGAGCGAAGACGGAAAGCAGGTTTTTTTGCATCGTATTTTCTTGATTGTCAGGGTCTCGACAGAACTATGGCCGAATGCCGGGGAATTCCAGTGCAAAAAGCCCGGTCGGGGGCGCCCCTCGCATTTCGTTTCGTCCTGTCGAGGCGCGTCCTCCCTTGGAAAAGCGGCGCCGGTGTGACAGGACGGTGCGAAAGGAGCCACCATGTCGAAAGTCCTGCCGGTCCTGCTGCTTCTCGCCATGCTGGTCCACATCATAAGGCCGCTCGGCCTGCCGGGGCTGCGCCACCGCCGCGACTTCTGGAAGATCGCCGTGATCGCGATCGCCGTGATGATGCTGACGGTGCTGATCCGGCCGTGAGGGTGCGGCGTTTTCTATCCGCCGGAGGATGCGGCATTTCCTCTCCCTTGGAGGGAGAGGATACAAAATCGAGATTTAGCCGCAGGCTAAGTCTCAGATTTTGTTGGTGAGGGGGCCGGGGTCGCCGGTGGTTGCGTTCCTGCCTTCCCCCTCAACTGCAAAATCTAGCAC
>CAMPIK010000185.1 GCA_946886325.1 uncultured Shinella sp. | reverse complement strand
GGCCAGTCGACGCTCGACCAGGGCACGACCGCCTCCGTCGGCGAATACCGCCAGTCCGGCGGCGCGCAGGGTGTGGTCAACTACATCGACCCGACTGCCAACCGCTATGGCGACGGCGCTCCGCGCAACTGATCGCAACAGCTTCGACCGGCGGCCGGCCCCTCAAGGCCGCCGGCGAAAGGACGGATCGCGAATGATCCTCGATCGACGGCTCCTTCCCTCCCCCGGAAGGAGCCGTTTTGCTGTCCGGACAACGCAAAAAGCCGCGGGAACGAATTCCCGCGGAGGGCGTGGGGACAATCACGCCAAAGGGTTGTGAGGCATTTTAGCGGAAGCGCAGCGACGGCAACCGTACTGACGGGATGGACGCCGTCGTCCCGTGATCGACCGGGCTTTGGCGAACGACGTCCGCGGCCCCGTCGAGAACAAAGGCTTCGGTCGTCGTTTCGACCACAAGAACCATGCGCTTGCCGGCCTCGTCCGCGATCACAGTCAGTTGCAGGGCGGCGGCCGGAACACCGTCCACCAGCAGCCTGTCCCGTTTCGCACGGGCGGCAACCTCTCCGGTAACCGGCTGCAAAGCCTTTGGCCAATAGGTGCGCATTGCCTGTCCGGGAACAGACTGCGCATTGCCCGTCCGATTGATGAAGGAGAGCCGCGCCGCAAACCGGGGCGAGGCCTCCGGCAGACCGTCGACGAGGCAGCCTGTGAGTATCCGCCGGCAAAGGCGTTCGCCCAGCATCTTCGGTCCGGATACCGTCTCGACCTTGGCAAGAAGCTGCGTTCCTGCCGAACGGCTCGCCGAGCCCAGCATCATGGCCTCAGCGGAGATCGCGGATGCGAGGACCAGCACGATGGCGGAAATTCCTGTGCGCATACGATTCTGCATTGTCTCGTGTCCCTGTTCCTCGGCGGATCTGGTGTCCGCTCTTTGTGGATGACACGACCTTACACAGGCTGCTTTTCCAGCCATTTAAGCCGATTGCTACAATTTTACGGACCGGCGCATTTTCATCAAATGCCCGTCAAAGACCTCAGGTATTCATTTCAAATGCGCGACACCTTCCGCCCGGCGTGGAAATGCCGCAGGCACACGATGTCGCGCTGTGACAACCTGTCGATGCGGCACGAATTGACCTTTGCCGGCTTTGCGCCACATTCTTGGCGGTGACCGACGACTGCCGTCCGGCCGCAAGCCGGGTGGTGGCCTCGCCCCCGAAAGGAAGTCCGATGTTCGATACGCTCGACGCCACGCTGCTCGCCCGTTTCCAGTTCGCCTTCACGGTGTCCTTCCACATCATCTTCCCGGCCTTCTCGATCGGGCTTGCGAGCTACCTTGCCGTTCTCGAAGGCCTGTGGCTCTGGACGAAGGACGAGGTCTATCTGGCGCTCTTCAATTTCTGGAAGACGATCTTCGCGCTGGCCTTCGGCATGGGCGTCGTCTCCGGCATCGTCATGTCCTATCAGTTCGGCACCAACTGGTCCGTTTTCTCCGACAAGGCCGGTCCCGTCATCGGCCCGCTGATGGGCTACGAGGTGCTGACGGCCTTCTTCCTCGAAGCCGGCTTCCTCGGCGTCATGCTCTTCGGGCTGAACCGCGTCGGGCCGAAGCTGCATTTCCTCGCCACCTGCATGGTCGCCTTCGGCACGCTGATTTCCGCCACCTGGATTCTCGCCGTGAACTCCTGGATGCAGACGCCGGCCGGCTTCGGCATGAACGACCAGGGCCAGTTCATCCCGACCGACTGGTGGGCGGTGATCTTCAACCCGTCCTTTCCCTATCGCCTGACGCATATGGTGCTTGCGGCCTATCTGACGACGGCCTTCGTCGTCGGGGCCTGCGGTGCCTATCACTTGCTGCGCGGCGATGCCCCGCGGCGCTCCCGGAAGATGTTCTCGATGGCCATGTGGATGGCCGCGATCGTGGCGCCGATCCAGATCCTCGCAGGCGATGCCCATGGCCTCAACACGCTGGAGCATCAGCCGGTCAAGGTGATGGCGATGGAGGGGCACTATCAGAGCCATCCGGACGGCGCGCCGCTCATCCTCTTCGGCATCCCCAATTCGGCCGAGCAGCGTGTGGACTACGCGATCGAGATCCCGAAACTCTCAAGCCTCATCCTGAAGCACGACCTCAACGCGCCGCTCGCCGGGCTCGATACCGTGCCGAGAGAACTGCATCCGCCGGTCGGCATCGTCTTCTGGTCCTTCCGGGTCATGGTGGCGATCGGCTTTGCCATGCTCGGCATCGGGCTCTGGTCCCTCTGGTGTCGATGGCGCGGCACGCTCGGCGAGAACCGCTGGCTGCATCGCGCGGCGCTGCTGATGGGACCGGCCGGCTTCGTCGCCGTGCTCTGCGGCTGGATCACCACCGAAGTCGGCCGCCAGCCCTATACGATCTACGGCCATCTTCTGACGGCCGATTCGATCTCGCCCGTCGATGCACCCGCCGTCGCGACATCGCTGATCGCCTTCATCATCGTCTATTTCCTCGTCTTCGGCGCCGGCACCTTCTACATCCTGCGGCTGATGGCGCGCCTGCCGCGCGATCCGATGCCGGACCTCCAGGACGGGCCGATCCGCACCGCCGGCATCACGCCGGCCGCCGCCGTCGCCAACAAGCCCGGGAGCGACCATCATGGAGCTTGACCTTCCCTTCATCTGGGCCGGCATCATCGCCTTTGCGGTGCTCGCCTATGTCATCCTCGACGGCTTCGACCTCGGCGTCGGCATCCTCTTCCCGTTCTTTCCCGAGAAGCATGACCGCGACGTGATGATGAACTCGGTCGCGCCCGTCTGGGACGGCAACGAGACCTGGCTGGTGCTCGGCGGCGGCGGCCTGCTCGCGGTCTTTCCGCTCGCCTATGCGACGATCCTTCCGGCGCTCTACATTCCGCTGACGGCGATGCTGCTCGGCCTCATCTTCCGCGGCGTCGCCTTCGAATATCGCTGGCGCACGAAACGCGGCGAGTTCCTCTGGGACATCGCCTTTGCCGGCGGCTCGATGGTCGCCGCCTTCAGCCAGGGCGTCGCGCTCGGCGCGCTGGTGCAGGGCATTCCGGTCGAGAACCGGGCCTATACCGGCGGCTGGTGGGACTGGCTGACGCTCTTCTCCGTCGCCACGGGCTTTGCGCTTCTTATCGGCTATGCGCTGCTCGGCGCCACCTGGCTCGTGATGAAGACGACCGGTCCGCTTGCGGAAAAGGCACGCGGCTATGCGCTGAAAGCCTGCATCGGCACGCTTGTCGGCATGGGCGTGTTCAGCCTGTGGACGCCGTTCCTGGAACCCGCCTATCTCGACCGCTGGTTCGGCTGGCCGACCATGATCTTCAGCGTGATCGTGCCGCTGCTGGTGCTCGGTTGCTTCTACGTGATGTTCCAGGGGTTGCGCAGCCACCACGACACGCGGCCCTTCATCGCCGCCCTCGGCCTTTTTGTGCTCGGCTTCGCCGGCATCGGCATCAGTTTCTATCCCTATATGGTGCCGACTTCAGTCACGATCTGGGAGGCGGCCGCGCCCGATGAGAGCCTCATCTTCCTGCTCGTCGGCGCCGTCGTGCTGGTGCCGATCATCCTTGCCTATACCGCCTATGCCTACTGGGTCTTCCGCGGCAAGGTCGATCCGGAGGAGGGCTACCATTGACCGGAGAAAACGGCACCGGCCGCAAGCTCCTCTGGTTCGTCGGCCTCTGGGCCGGCGGCGTGCTCACCGTGACGGTGGTGGGCTTTGCCATCAAGCTGGCACTCGGCCAGTGAGCGAAGATCCGAAGGGCTAGCTTCGCTCAAGCTTCACGAATTATTGGTCTTTTCGCCGGCATGCGAGCCCGGAGCGACGGAAGACAGGACCGCACCCTCCTTCCGGTCTCCGGGTTCGCATGCAGGCACCAGTCCGCTCCGCAGGGAGCGGCAGGCGCAAATGCGCACATCCGCCGCTTTCGGCTTTTCTCCCCATCCAGGCTTTGTTAGAGCGGTCCGCGAGACGAATGCGCGGAGGCGGCGATGAAAACGAAAGCAGGCGACTGCACGACGATGGACGACATCCGCGCCAATATCGACCGGATCGACGCCGATCTGATGTCGCTCTTTTCCGAACGCTGGTCCTTCATCCGCCGCGCCGCCGAAATCAAGGCCGAACGCGGCCTGCCGGCGGACATTCCGGCCCGCGTCGCAGAGGTCCGCGACAATGCGCGGCGGAATGCGGCGGCCCATGACCTCGACCCGGACTTCTACGACCGGCTATGGTCCGACCTGATCCAACATGCCATCGCCTACGAAAAGGGACAACTCGGCGAAGACTGAGGCCGTCCCGCGATCAGATCTGGTTGCGGCGGCCGAGATGCTCTTCCCAGTCGAGCGCGGTGCGCACGATGAAGGCGAGGTCGTCATGTTCGGGCGTCCAGCCGAGTTCGCGCATGGCAATCGACGGATTGGCGACGATCGAGACCGCATCGCCGGCGCGCCGGCCGGCAATCCTGACGGCAAAGTCGGCACCTGAGACTTCCTTCACGCGGCTCAGCACCTCGAGAACGGAAAAGCCGCGGCCATAACCGCAATTGGCGACGATCGATCCGCCGCCGGCGCGCATGCGCTGGAGCGCCTTCAGATGCGCGTTGGCAAGGTCCGTCACATGGATATAGTCGCGCACGCAGGTGCCGTCGGGCGTCGGATAGTCCGTACCGTAGACATCCATGCCGGGACGCTTGCCGAGTGCGGCCTCCGAGGCGACCTTGATGAGATGGGTCGCGCCCTTTGTCGATTGCCCGGTGCGCCCGCGCGGGTCGGCGCCGGCGACGTTGAAATAGCGCAGGGTCGTATAGGTAAAATCATGCGCCGCTGCCGTGTCGCGCAGCATGATCTCCGTCATGAGCTTCGACGAGCCGTAGGGCGATTCCGGACGGAGTGCTGCGGTTTCCAGCACCGGATCGGCATCCTCCGGGGTGCCGTAGACGGCGGCGGTCGACGAAAAGACGAAATGCGGGATCTTCGCCTCGACGGCGGCCGCGATCAGCGCGCGCGACTTCACCGTGTTGTTCTCGTAATAGGAAAGCGGATCGGCCACCGACTCCGGCACGATGATCGAGCCCGCGAAGTGGATGATCGCGTCGATCGCGTTTTCGGCAAAGATGGTTGCGAGAAGTGCCCGGTCGGCGATATCGCCCTCGTAGAACTTAGCCTCCGGCGCAATCGCCCAGCGAAAGCCGGTCGAAAGCCGGTCGATCACCACCACGTCCTCGCCGGCATCCACCAGCGCCCAGACCATGTGCGATCCGATGTATCCGGCGCCGCCGGTGACGAGTACAGCCATGCGAAGTCTCCGAATCGTTGAAGCCGGCAAGGCATATCACCTTGCCGGGACGGAAGACACAACGCCACCATGGCCGGCCGATGGCACTTTCGGCGTACAGGGCCAGCCTCACGCCGTATACTGGAAAGGAGAAGTCCATGTCCGATCGTTTCGTCATTCTCTCCGGCTGCTCCGGCGGCGGCAAGTCGACGCTGCTCGAAGAGCTTCGCGCTCGCGGCCACGCAATCGTCTCGGAACCGGGTCGGCGAATCGTCAGGGAAGAGACGGCATCAGGCGGACATGCCCTGCCCTGGATCGATCCGGAAGCGTTCGCCCGGCGCGCGATCGAAATGGCGCTCGCCGACCGCGACGCGATGGCGGACACAAAGGATTGGGTGTTCTTCGATCGCGGCCTGGTGGA
>CAMPIK010000184.1 GCA_946886325.1 uncultured Shinella sp. | reverse complement strand
GCCCCGATCGCATCCAGCGCGCTTGCGGCAAATCCCGCCGCGGACCTGTCGAGCGTCCTTCGGTTGATGTTGGCATAGACCGGGATTGATGTTCGTTTCTCGACGGCAACGGCTGCGGCCATCGAAAGCCCCTCTCGCTTCCCCGTCACGTCCCATGCAGCCTGATCCAGGGCGGAGGCGATAGCGGCATGGGCGAGGGTCGGTAGAGCCGCATCCGCCAATAGCCGGCGCAGGCCCGAATCGGTAAGGCCGATCAGCGACTTCGTCATCTCCCGGAAGAGGCGCGCCAATTCCGTTTCCCGGCCCTGCGCCGTCGCTTCGCCGATGCCGCGACGACCAGAGCGCATCTCGATCTCCACGAAGGCCCAGTTCGTCTTCGGCGTGATGCGGACGATGGAGAGATGTGCGGCGCTGAGCGTGTCGGCGGTCATGATGGATGCGGGCTCCCAAAGCGGAACGCCGGCTCCGGCAGGCCGGGCACATCCGTGCGCAGCCGGAAGAGATGGCCGGCGAGAGGCTGCTGTCTCAGGTCTTCCGGCGACAGGCGCTGGCGCGCCGTGGTGATATAGAGCGTGCCGAGATCGGCATCGCCGAAGGCGCAGGCGGTCGGCTGGCTGACCGGCATCTCGACGGTCTCGAGTACATGTCCCTCGGGACTGAAGCGAACGAGGAGACCAGCGCCGTAACGCGTGCTCCAGATGCAACCCTCGGCATCGACGGCGGAACCGTCCGGCCCGCCCGCCACGTCACCGCCGAACGGCGTCAAAGGCATTCCGAGCGTGCCGCTCGCAAGGTCGAAGCGATAGCGGCGGATCGATGTCTCGGCCGTATCGGCAAAGTAGAGGATGGCGTCGTCCGGACTGAAGCCGAGCGCATTGGGAATACGAATATCGCAGAGCATGCGTTGCGCCACCAGATCGGGGCCGACGACATAAAGCGAGCCGCTGACCGTCGCTCCATAGTCGCGCATGCTGCCGATCCAGAGCCGGCCGGCCCGGTCGCAGCGTGTTTCGTTCAGACGGTTGCCGAGTGCCTCCGGCTCGATCCCGGCGAGATGCATGAGGTCGCCGGTCGAAGGATCGAAGCGGGCGATCGTGTGGCGCAGCGCGACGATGACACTGCCATCGTCGGCCGGAACGGCACCCGTGCAAAGGTCGGGCATCGGCCATATCTTGCGGTCGCCGGTCGCGGGCGTCAGCCGGTTGAGCGAAGGCTGACGCAGGTCGACCCAGTAGAGCGCCCTCTCGCCCGCGCACCAGAACGGGGTTTCGCCCAGCAGATCGCCGCAGGCAAGCGCCACGTCATCCGTGCCAAGCCGCCGTCTCTTCATCAGTCCGGAACCGGCGTATCGGCGCGGATCAGGCCCTCCGCCTTCAGCTCTGCCCAGAAATCCGCCGGGATCGGCTGCGTCATCATCGCGACATTCGCTTTCGCCTCGGCGGCAGAACTGCAGCCGGCGGCAACGCTTGCGACGACCGGATGGCCGAGCGCAAATTGCAGGGCCGCAGCCGGCAGAGGAACTCCGTGACGCTCGCAGACCGTCTCGATCTTCTGCGTCCGCTCGACGATCTCCGCCGGCGCATCCGTATAGAAATACTTGGCACCCGCCTTGGCGCCCGTCGCGAGGATGCCGGAATTGAAGGGCGCTGCGGAGACGATCGATATGCCTCTTTCGGCGCAGACCGGAAATAGCTCTGCCAGCGGCGACTGTTCCAGCAGCGTGTAGCGGCCGGCCAGCATGAAGCAGTCGAAATCGCCCGCCTCGGCAAATCGCACGAGGATGCCGTTGTCGTTGACGCCGACGCCAATCGCCTTGATGACGCCCTCGCTCCTAAGCTTTTCCAGCGCGCGGTAGCCGCCTTCCATCACCTCGGAGAAACGCTGGTCGACCATATCGCCATGCCAGCGGCGGTTGACGTCGTGAATATAGACGATGTCGATCGACGGCAGGCCGAGCCGCTGGTAGCTGTCCTCGATCGAGCGCATGACACCGTCATAGCTGTAGTCGTAGACCACCTCGAAATCGAGCGGATCGACATACATGCTGTCGGGCTTGCGGTCGCGGACGGGTTTCAGCAGGCGGCCGACCTTGGTGGATATCGCGGTCCCTGCACGCCGCTGCCGGAGCGCCGTTCCGAGGCGGCGTTCAGCAAGGCCGAGGCCGTAGAAGGGCGCCACGTCGAAATAGGTGACGCCCGCCGAATGCGCTGCCTCAATGGTCGCGGTAGCGTCTGCATCCGACATCGACCTGTAGATGCCACCGAGCGGCCCGGCGCCGAAGCCGAAGACGGAGAGCGACAGGCCGGTCTTGCCGACCGGCCTCTGGGGCAGACTGACCTCAGGCATTCGGATTGACCCGAACCGTGACGCCCGCCTGCTCCTCGCGCAGCTTCAGAACGGAGCTCACGTCCAGTTCTGCAAAGCCGATTTCGGAGGCCTTGGTCAGCACGTCGAAGGCGGAGGATCCGACCGGCGTCTCGACGCCCAGCGCCTTTGCCATGGTGATCGCAAGCCGCTGATCCTTCTGGCCGAGCTTGACCATGAAGCCCGCGGTGAAATCGCCAGCGAGCCCCTTCTTCGGCAGTGCCACGGCGAGCTGGTTGTTCCAGGCCATCGTGGTCTTCATGACGCTCGTCATCAGTTCGAGCGTCAGGCCGGCCTTGGCCCCCATGACGAGCGCCTCGCTGGTTGCCGAGAGGATGGTGGCGGCGAGGAAATTGTTGGTGAGCTTCAGCGCCTCGCCCATGCCGAGATCGCCGCAATAGAAGAAGTCCGTGCCCATGCAGTCGAGCACCGGCCGCACGCGTGCGACGAGCGCCGTATCGCCGCCCACCATCAACGTCAGCGTGCCGGCCACCGCATGGTCCGCCGTCTTGCCGACCGGGCTGTCGACCATGCCGATGCCCTTCTCCGCAAGCGCGGCTCCGACCCGGCGGGTTACCGCCGGATCGATCGTGCTCATGTCGACAAGCACGGAGCCAGGTTTCATGACATGGACAAGACCGCCCTCACCCAGAACGGCGCGCTCGACGTCGGGGCCATCAGGCAGCATCGTGATGACGATGTCGCTCCCCTCGGCGATGTCGGCGGTCGTTGCCGCCGCCGTGCCGCCGGCCGCGACATGTCGTTCGATCGCCGCCGGATTGAGGTCAAACGCCCTGACAGCATACCCCTTCTTCAGGATATTGCGTGCCATCGGTCCGCCCATGGTTCCCAGCCCGAGGAAACCGATCTTGTCCATGTTTGTCTTCCTTCGCTACGTGATTGACAGGGCCTACGACCGCTTCCAGCTATCGGCCTGCCAGGTGGGGGCGCCGCGCAGATCGCCGGCGTCGGTTTCGGCAAAGGCCGCCTCGTCCGGCACCGAGCCGGTGAGGTCGTAGGCCTTCTTGAGAAGCGGGGCCGCCTTCTTGACGTTCTCGACGACGGGCTCCCATTCGAGCGCCTGCGGAATCAGTCCGCCGGCCACCATGAACTTCGAGGTCTCGACGATCGCGCCGACATCGCCCTCCGTCGGCCATATCCAGTCGCGGTGGAAGATCACGTCGTCCTCGACGACCTTGGCGCCGAGTTCCGGCTCGAGTTCCCAGTATTTGGTGACGAGTTGGGAAATCTCGCCAGGCTGCATCGCCTTCAGCGCCGTCACGGCGTCCTGCTGTGCGGCGGCGAAAGCCACCACGACGTCAGGTGTTTCGTCGATGATCTGGTTCCGGCCCATCCAGAACGAGCGGTGCAGGTAGTAGCCGTCCGGATAGAAGGCCGACTTCTTGACCGACTCGAGCAGGTGGCCAGCGCCTTCGCCGGCCGGACCCTTGTAGTGACTTTCGGTATAGCCGAAGGAATTGACGATCCCGACCGTGCCGAGTTCCTTCTGCGCCTTCAGGAAGGCGGGATGGATGACGACGGCCGCGTCGATGCCGGTCGGTATGGTCGCCGCCTGCGCCTGCGTCGGGACGTTGATCAGCTTGATATCGAATTCCTTCGGATCGCCCGATCCAAGTTCGTGCAGCAGGATCTGCGACAGCGCGTTGTAGGGATCGCCGCCGAGCAGGACGCCGATCGTCTTGCCCTTGAGGTCCTCGACATTTCGGACCTCCGAGTCCGCACGTGTGGCGATGACGAAGCGGAAATGCCCCTCGCCGACATTGAGGATGCTCCACGGCTGCTGCGCGGCGATGCCACGGATGATCGGCGTATTGCCCCACATGCCGAGGTCGAGATTGTCGCTGACGAAGGCTTCGACCATGGGCTGGGCGGACGGGTAATCGCGCCAGTCGACGGTGAGTTCGATCCCCATCTCCTGTGCGCGCTTCTCGAAGACCTTGTTGTCGATCATATATTGGGTGATCGGCGAATTGCCGGCGGCCCACGGCTGGCGTCCGACGGCAACGGTAACGGCGGCAGCGCGTGCGACATAGGGCGCGGCGAGCGTCGCAAGACCGATTGCGCCCGTTGTCGCCATGAAGCGGCGACGGCTCATGCTTGTCTCGATAATCATGGTCTCTTCTCCCTGTTTCGGGCCGCGGCGCGGCACCTTCCCTCCGTTATTGTCGTTACGCGCCCTTCGCGATCGTCGCCGCATAGGCGTCGTGGCGGATAAGCTGCCAGATCTCGTCCACAAGGGCCTGAAAATCGGCGGTCCCGCGGACGTTTTCCTGGCGCGGGCGCGGCAGATCGATCGGCTTCACGACCTTGATCTCGCCGGGGTGGTTGCTCATGACGGCAACGCGGTCGGCCAGGAACACCGCCTCGTCGATGCCGTGCGTGATGAAGATCACGGTCTTGCGCTGCTCGCGCGGCAGTTCCTCGCCCCAGATGCGCAGAAGCTCCTCCTGCAGGATCAGACGCGTCTGCGCGTCGAGCGCCGCGAAGGGCTCGTCCATCAGCAGCACGTCCGGCTCGTTGGCGAGCGCGCGGGCGAAGGCGCAGCGCTGCCGCATGCCGCCGGACAGCTCGTGCGGATACTTGTCCTCGGCGCCGGTCAGCGAGACGAGGTCGATATAATGGTCGACGAGCGTCTTGCGGGCCGCCGAGTCGAGCGGCGAGACCTTGCGGAAGCGCGGGCCGAACTCGATGTTCTCGCGCACGGTCTTCCACGGAAACAGCGCATAGTCCTGGAAGACGACGCCGCGCTCCGGGCTTGGGCCCCGGATGACGCGGCCGTCCATTGTGACCTCGCCCCTGGTCGGCTTTGTCAGGCCCGCGACCATCGACAGGATCGTGCTTTTGCCGCAGCCGGACGGGCCGACGATGCAAAGGAATTCCCCCTGCCGGACGTCGAGCGAGACGTCGGAGATGGCAACGGTCCGCTGGCCGGTGCGGGGCGTTACATATTCCTTTGTGATGGCCGAAAGCGATATCTTGGCCTTGGACGGGTTTACTGCTTCCACGGCAGGAGGCTCCTTTCGGCGGCACGCAATCCGCGGTCGATAACAAGCGCGATGACGCCAACGGAAATCATGCAGACGATGATGCCGCTGAGATCGACGCTGTACGCATAGAAGACGAACATCATCTGACCGACGCCACCGGCACTGCCGTCGCCCGTCTTGGCGCCGACGGCGAGTTCGGCGGCAACAATCGACGACCAGGCAAGACCGAGGCCCAAGCGAATTCCAACGAAGATGTTGGGAAGGGCACCCGGGAAGATGACGGTGCGCAGGATGGTCGGCAGACCGACGCCGAGCGTGCGCGCCGCCCGCGGCAGGGCC